>DATBUE010000307.1:0-1764 GCA_036516375.1 Noviherbaspirillum sp.
AGCCGAACAGCATCACGCCCAGGAAGCTGGCTTCGAGAAAGAAGGCGGTCAGCACTTCGTAGCCGATCATCGGGCCGATCGTATTGCCGATGATTTCGGAGAACTTGCTCCAGTTGGTGCCGAACTGGTAGGACAGCACAATGCCGGACACCACGCCCATGGCGAACGAGACTGCGAAGATCTTGGTCCAGAAGCGCGCCAGCGTGTGGTAGTGCTGTGTCCCGGTGCGCAACCACATTATCTCCAGCGTGGCGATGAATGCCGACAGGCCGATCGTGAACGCCGGAAAGATGATGTGGAAGCTGATCGTGAAGGCGAACTGGATGCGCGCGAGCAGGGTCGCGTCCATTCCGAGCACTGTTTCCATCCGTGTCTCCGGCAGGAGCCCGGTCGGGCTGTTGATAAACGGGGCGAGCGGGATCTCGTTCGGCGATGTCTGCGCGCAACAGCGCACCGGAGCGCCAGCAAGCCAGTTGCGACGCGTGGGCGCTTTTCAAGCTTGGGGTGCATCGCAACAAAGGCCCCCACTAATACCGCGAACGCGCCGCAGGTCGGGCTGAGCCGGATCAAGCTTTCGGCGGCGCGCGATTTCTTTCAGTGGGCCATCAGCACCGGCACCGGCATCGCCTCAAGCACGCGCCGTGTGACCCCGCCGAGCAGAATTTCCCGGAAACGCGAGTGGCCGTAGCCGCCGAGCACCAGCAGGTCGCATTCGAGCGCGCGTGCATGTTCCAGCAGGGCCGCGCCGACATCGGATGTCTGCCCGTGTTGCTGCATCTGGACCTCGATTCCGTGCCTGCCCAGATAGGCTTCGAGCTCTTGCGGTGGCGGCGCCTCGCGCTCGCGCGTGCGCTCGGCTTCTGCAATGGTGAGGGCGGTAACCGATTGCGCACACCTGAGCAAGGGCAAGGCGCCGCTAACCGCACGTATTGCGGGCAGGCTACCGTCCCAACCGATCAAGATCCGGTTTCCGATGTTTGCAAAACGTCCGGCGCAGGGCACCAGCAGCACCGGCCGCCCGCCATTGAGCACCACGTACTGCGGAAAATCCTGCATCACCACTGGCGCGGCTTCGTTGCGGTCGACCTGGCCGATCACGACCAGGTCGGCATAACGCGCCTGCATGCACAGGCCCGCACCGGCCTCGTCATCCACCAGTCGCTTTTCGAACGAGGGCAGCGCGAGCTTGCGCACGCAGGCGTCGAACTCGGCCAAGCCTCGCTCGGCCCGCGCGCGCAACGCGTCCAGGTGGCGACCCAAGTTGGTGTTGGCTTCGAGCGCCTGTTCCCGGATCAAGTAGCGGGATGCACCGGTGACCGCGGTGCCGATCAGGTGGGCGCCTTCGGCCATGGCGATGGCAGCGGCGATCTCGATGCGTTCTTGTGCCCGCGAGGATTCATCGACGTGCACAAGGATGGTTTTGTAGGACATGCGTGAGGGCCGAAGCCGGCCAGATAACTGGAAGTTAGACCGCGGCCGAATGCGATGCAGGGGTGGTGTGCGCTTGAGCTGCATCAAAAGTGTGAAGGCCGTGACCCGGAATGGTGTGCGTGCCAGGAAGCGTCGCCTCTTTTCGATGCGGATTGCCTACGGGACAAGGGGCTCGCCGAGGGGCATGGCGACGCGACATGGCGGGGGTCATGGCAAGGAGCCGCAACGCAGTGCCGTGGGCAAGCCGTGCGGCACCGGCGAGCTGGTCAGGGCGAATCCACTCTAAAAGGTGTAACTGGCGTACACATCAAGCGCCCGACGGACGTGGCGGGG
>DATBUE010000308.1:0-7207 GCA_036516375.1 Noviherbaspirillum sp.
GTCGATGCTGCACGACTACCAGCGCGGACGCGTGCTGATGCTGCTCGACCCGACCACGGATCCGCTCGGACGCGGCTTCCACATCATCCAGTCGACCATCGCCATCGGCTCCGGTGGCGTGACCGGCAAGGGCTGGATGAACGGCACGCAAACCCACCTGGAATTCATCCCCGAGCGCACCACCGACTTCATCTTCGCCGTGTATTCGGAAGAGTTCGGGCTGGTCGGCAACGGCGTGCTGCTGTTTCTCTACCTGCTCCTGATCGGGCGCTGCCTGCTGATCGCTGCCAACGCGCCGACGCTGTTCTCGCGCCTGCTGGCCGCGGCGATCACGGCCATCTTCTTCACTTATGCCTTCGTCAACATGGGCATGGTCAGCGGCATCCTGCCCGTGGTCGGCGTACCGCTTCCCTTCGTCAGCTACGGCGGCACTGCCTTTGTCACGCTCGGCCTCGGCCTCGGCATGCTGATGAGCATCCAGCGCCACCGCAAGCTGATCCAGAGCTGAACCGACCGGAGAGATCCGGTTACCAACATATCCTTGCGGCAATGCCGCGCTCCCTGCAAACTGTTGCGCCTTGGCAGGCGCCTGGCGCTGCAGTCGAATCAGGAGAGCGGAATGAAGTGGCAAGCGAAGGAGCGGATTGTCGTAACGGCAATGGTGTTGGGATTGGCTGCATGCAGCAGCGTGCCGTTGCCGCCGGATGGCTCCGCACCGATCCAGTCGGCCTCGAGCACGCGGTCCGACGTGCCGGCACTGCCGGCGGCCGGTTCGGGACGTGGTGGCTATTACATGGATGACGGTCCCGGCGATGCTCCGCCGGAAGGCTTGCTCCAGACGCCGGATGCCGAGCCGCGCATCGAACCCTACGCCAAGCGCGGCAACAAGCCTTATGTGGTATTCGGCAAGACCTACACGCCTATCACCGACGACACTCCGTACAAGGAGCGCGGTCGCGGCAGCTGGTACGGCAAGAAATTCCACGGCCAGAAGACCTCGTCGGGCGAGTTGTACGACATGTACAAGATGACGGCCGCTCATCCGACCTTGCCCATCCCTTCCTATGTGCGCGTGACCAACGTGGAAAACGGTCGCCAGGTGATCGTGCGCGTCAACGATCGCGGTCCCTTCCTCGCCGGTCGCATCATCGACCTGTCCTATACCGCTGCACTCAAGCTCGGCTACCTGAACAAGGGGCACGCCATGCTGGAGGTGGAGCGCCTGCTGCCCGACGATATCCGCCGCATCAATGCGCAGAAGGATGCGCAGCCGGTGCCCCTGACAGAGGCGTCGGCCGAGACCAGTACCGTCGCGATTGCCGCAGACGAGATGCCGGCGCGCATCGAACTCGCCGCCTTGCCGGCAATGGCCTCGGCCGAGGGCAACCGGCCGCAGGCCACGACGGCCGCTGGTTCCGGCACCATGGCCGCGCCAGTGGCCGTGCAGGCAACCAGCAGCGCGCCTCAATCCGGGCTGGCTCCCGGCATCTACCTGCAGTTCGGCGCTTTCGGACAGGCTGCAAACGCGCAGGCGGCACGCACGCGCCTGATGCAGGCCGGTGCGCAATTGCAGCCGGTTGCCGTCATCGAGCAGGATGGATTGTTCCGCGTCTACAGCGGTCCCTACGGCAGCCGCGCGCAGGCCGAGAGCGCCGCGCGTGCGCTGGAGCAGGGCGGCACACAGATGCCGCTGATCGTGCAGCGTTGAGTCTTTACGTCATCTCGTCCTTCAACTGCAGGGCGCGCTCGTAAAGCAGGTTCTTCTTCAATCCGGTCAGCCGCGCGGCCAGGCCGGCTGCCTGCTTGACCGGGCATTCGGCCAGCAGGATGCGCAGTACGTGGTCGGCCTGGGCCGCGCTTTCGTCGTCGGCGGCCGGCGCGCCTTCAAGCACGATCACGTACTCGCCCTTGAGCCGGTTCGCATCGGCCTGCAGCCAGGCCTTTGCCTCGGCCAGCGTGCAGCGGTGGATTTCCTCGAACAGCTTGGTCAGCTCGCGCGCGAACACGATGCGGCGTTGCGGCTCGAACTGCGCCGCCAGACTCTCCACCGTTTCTTCGATCCGGTGCGGTGCTTCGTAAAACACCAGCGTTGAGCGTTCCGCTTGCAGCGCGCGCAGTGCGGCCTCGCGCTGCCCCGCCTTGGCCGGCAGAAAACCGATGAAATGAAAACGGTCGTTGACCAGCCCGCTTGCGCTCAGGGCCGCGATGGCGGCCGAGGCGCCCGGCACCGGAACCACGCGCAGGCCCGCTTCGCGCACCGCATCGACCAGCCGCGCACCGGGGTCGGATACCGCGGGCGTGCCGGCATCGGACACGAATGCGATGCATTGGCCGGCCTGCAGGCGGGCGATCAGCCGTTGTGCGGCATCGCGTTCGTTGTGCTGGTGGGTGGCGATCAACTCCTTGTGCAAGCCGTAGCGCGCAAGCAGGTGTCCGGTGTTGCGCGTGTCTTCGCAGGCGACGGCATCGACCCGCATGAGAATGTTGACTGCTCGCAATGACAGGTCGCCCACGTTTCCGATGGGAGTGGCCACCACATATAATGCCGGCGAAGGAAAAGTCTGCTGTGCGAGGTCTTGCATCAGCGCTTGCAGATTGACGGCAGCGTGCGAATCGGGGTTCATCGGTTGAGGGAGTGTGGATGTTGTCTGGATTGAAGAAGCGTGCGCTGCTGGCTGTGGCGTTCGGATTTTGCCTGTCGCTGCACGGCGGCGCAAACGCGCAGAACCCGGCCGAAGCCTTCAGTGTGGCCCCGCCCTCCGAGCTTGTCACGCGCCCGCTCGACGGTGTTCCATCCAATCCATCGCCAGCGGTATCCCCGCCGAACCCGGCTCCCGCCCAGCAAGACTCTGCACAACCCCCTGCCAAGCCCTTACCCGAACCGGTTACGCCAGCGGCGGTGATCCCGGGGCGCGTGCGCATGGCCCTGCTGCTGCCGATGCGCTCCGCTACGCTGGGACGTGCCGCGCACGCGGTGCGCGCCGGCTTTCTCGCCGCACATGAGCGCGAACCGCAAGGGGTCGAAGTCACGCTGATCGAAACCGGTGATGCGGCCGATGCAGTACTGGGTGGCTACCGGCGTGCCAGCGCGGCGCACGACATCGTGGTCGGTCCGCTCACGCGCAGCGGCGTGACGGCGCTGGCGCGTAGCGGAGAAGTGATGCGCCCGACCATCGCACTGACCACGCCTGATTTCGCCGAAGGCGGCAACGTGCCGATGCCCGGCCTGATGCTCGCGGTGGGTCTTTCGATCGAGGACGAAGCACGGCAGGTCGCGCAATGGGCAGCGCGCAACCAGGCTGGCAATACCGCATATGTAGTGCACACGCCGGTGACCTGGCAGCGCCGTGCCGCGCGTGCCTTCGCCGAGCGCTGGAAGGCCGGCGGCATGCCGGTGCAGTTGGTCGAACTGCCGCTCACCTCCGGCTTCCTCAATGCCAATGCCTTGCAAGCCCTGCGTACGCGCCTTGATGGCACGGGCTCGGCCTTCCTGTTCGCGGCCCTCGATGCGGGGCAGGCGCGCCAGTTGCGCGAAAGCGTCGGGCGCCAGTTCCCGTTGTACGGCACTTCGCAGTTGAATCCGGTGGCGCTGCCCGACCGCGCCACGGCCGAGCCGCTGCCGGAAATGGAAGGCGCCTTCCTGGTCGACTTGCCTTGGCAGTTGCAACCCGATCATCCTGCGGTGGCCGCCTATCCGCGCATGCCGGTCGAAGACGAGCAGCGCCGCAGCGCCGATCTGGAACGCCTGTATGCGCTGGGCATCGACGCTTACCGCGTCGCCCGCGAACTGGCGGCCCAGCACACCCGCTTCGAACTCGACGGCGTGACCGGGCGCCTGCAGGTGCGCTTCGACCGCAGCGGACCGCAATTCCAGCGCACCGTCACGCAAGCTGTTTACCGCGATGGCCTCGCGGTGCCAGAGGACGGCACACCCTGATGCCAATTTTGTCCGCACTGCTGCGCAGTCCGCGCCAGCGCGAGGGCGCAGCCGCCGAAGAACGCGCGCTGGCCTATCTGCAGCAGCAGGGCTTGCGTGAAGTCACACGCAATTTCCGTTGCAAGGGCGGCGAGATCGACTTGATCATGCGCGCCGGCGAGACCTTGGTATTCGTCGAGGTGCGCCAGCGCGGCAGCGCACGCTTCGGCGGTGCTGCGGCCAGCGTCACGGTGGCCAAGCAGACGCGCCTGATTCGTGCCGCCCAGTTTTACCTGCAGCGCCAGCGCATCGAACCGGCTTGCCGCTTCGATGTGGTCGCCATCGATGGCGACAAGATCGAGTGGCTGCGCAACGCCTTCGAAGCCTGAGTCCTGATTCGAAGCCTGACCCTATAATCCCCGCCGACCATGAACCAACAACGCATCCAGGCGCACTTCAATGAAAGTGCGGAATTGAAGATCAAGGCCGCGCGCGAGCTGGCCGCACCAATTGCACAGGCCGTGGAACTTATGTTCACTGCTTTGTCTAACGGCAACAAGATTCTTGCCTGCGGGAATGGTGGCTCGGCTGCCGACTGCCAGCATTTCGCTGCCGAGCTGATCGGGCGCTTCGAGCGCGAACGCCTGCCGCTGCCGGCCATTGCGCTGACCACCGACAGCTCGATCCTGAGCGCAGTCGGCAACGACTACAGCTTCCAGGAAATCTACAGCAAGCAGGTGCAGGCACTGGGCCAGTCCGGCGATGTGCTGCTGGCGATATCCACCTCGGGCAATTCGCCGAACGTGCTGGCCGCGGTGGATGCGGCGCTGGAGCGCGAGATGCGCATCGTGGCATTGAGCGGCAAGGGTGGCGGTGCACTGGCCAAGCGCTTGAGCGATGCCGATGTCCACATCTGCGTGCCGCACGATCGCACGGCCCGCATCCAGGAAGTGCATCTGTTGACGATTCATTGTTTATGCGACGGTATCGACGTCGCCTTGTTTGGGGAGGATGTACATGACTGAAAAACGTTTCACCTTGCGCCTGGCGCGCCCGCTTGCGGCCATCGTTCTGGCCGCGACCACGCTCACTGCGCTGCAAGGCTGCGCCGGCATCATGTTTGGTACGGCCGTGATGGGCACCATGGCCGCTACCGACCGCCGTACGCTCGGCGCCCAGACCGAGGACAAGACCATCTTCGTCAAGGGCGAGTCGGCAGCCAACCGCGTCACCGGCGAAGCCGGGCACGTCAACGTCACCAGCTTCAACCGCAAGGTCTTGTTGACCGGCGAAGTGCGTGACGACGCGATGAAGGCAGCCGTCGAACGCGAGATCGCACGCATCGGCGGTGTGGAATCGGTGATCAACGAACTGGGGGTGATGGGCGTCTCCAGCCTCACCTCGCGATCCAACGACACCCTCATCACCGGCAAGGTCAAGGCATCCTTCGTCGATGCCAAGGACATCTTCGCCAATTCGATCAAGGTCGTCACCGAACGCGGCGTGGTGTACCTGATGGGTATCGTGACCGAGCGCGAAGGCCGGCGTGCAGCCGAGATTGCAAGCCAGGTCGGCGGCGTGCAGAAGGTGATCAAGGTGTTCGAATACATCAGCGAAGAGGAATTGCAGCGCATGTCGCGCATCGCGGAAGACGGCAAGAGCAAGTCCTGAGAGAAATTGCCGCGGTGATACGCGGTGAGATATTTCGAGGCCGCAGTCGACCAGACTGCGGCCTTTTTCTTTTCGGGGGAACCATGATCGGACTCAAACCTATACCGATCAGCATTGGTGACACGCGCGCGCCTCACCGAGATTGGATTTTGAAGCGATGCCCTGATCGGTCAGGACAAACAGCAATGCCAATAAATACAATGCCGGTTTTCGCGTTCGTACGAACGTCCCGTCCCCCCTTTTCCTGAAGCAATGAAAAAGAAGAATTTGATCGAAGAGTATCGGAAGGTACCTGCTGCTGAAAGAACCCTGCTTCAGTTGCTGGCGTTATATGGCGATGCGGTGGGGAAGACGCGTCTGGTGGAAATGCTGCGGGATCTCAAGGTGAGGCAGCCGGACGGAAAAGCCCACACCGCATCCACGTTGACAGAAATGCTGGGAGGCTTGCGCCGCCATGATCTTGTGATCGACCTCCAGGGAAGCGGCTTCAGTATCCCGGAGCAATTGCGGCTGCCGGTCCTGCATAGCGCAATCGAGGACAAGAGTTTCGACAGGCTGTGCGAGGTAATCGAAGCGTTCATGCCGGTGGAGCGATCCTATGACGGCCAGATCTATTTGCGCAGCTACCCGCAAGGTCTGGCGCGACTGCGGCTGGCGCTGTTACGCGGGCTTCCCCCTAAAGAGGTTTACCCCTGGCTCGAGGCCTGCGCGGTCAATATCGATGCACGCAAGGTGCATCCTTACGTCAGGGTATGCGGTCAGCCGTTCGAGCCGGATTTGTTCGAGCGGCTCCATCCTGTCTTGCAGGAAGAGGCGATGGTCTTTCTGCTTGAGCATGCCTTGAGCAATCCCGAGTCCGCACGGCCCTTGCGGACATGGGTGCAAGCGCGCATTGGACAAGGCGAGATCGGCAGTTCCTTGGCTTGTGCGGTCGCCGAACATCAAATCTGGTGCGGCGCGCTGGAGCAGGCGTGGGAACTCGTGGCCACGCATGGCAATGCGCTTGCACAGTACCACCGAGCCACGATCCATCTGTTACGTGGCGAACTGGAAAAGGCGCGCGCAGGCTTCGATGCGGCATTGAAGGCGCTACGCAAGGAAACATCGCGACGCAATGCATTTTTCGGTGGAACGGCAGGTCTGTGGCAGCTGCTTTTGATGATGCGCACCAGCGATCCTCACTACCGCAAGCAAGCCGATGCGTTGCATACCGCTGTGTTGCGAAACGGACCGGACAAGGACACGTCGCTGTACATCATGCTGTTGCTGCTACGGGATGTGCGGGCCGGGCTGGAGCAGCCCGAGAGGGCGTGGACTTTCGAAGGTTTGCTCGGGGAAGGGATGCTGCCGCAACTGCTGCAAGGCTTGCTGTATTACTGGTTGGGGCTTGCGCGGCTGGAAGCCTATCAGCCGGTATTGAAGAACCTGTTCAAGCGTGCCGACGAAACAGGATTCGATTTCATTGCGGCGCAGGCCGCCGACTTGCTGTACCGCTCAGGCGACTCGAGCTACAAAAAGCACGCGGCCGCCTTGCGCAACAAGTACGGCTTCGACAGCATGTGCGACTGGTTCGAACGACAGGAACCCTGGCAGTTGAAATTGACAGCCTTGCTCGATGTG
>DATBUE010000309.1:0-2502 GCA_036516375.1 Noviherbaspirillum sp.
AATAACGGCGTGCTAGTTCTATCGGAGCGTGACCAGCGCGGCAACATCATACGGCTAACCCTGGCGCAGGCGCTCGCCGGGGCAAATGCGGTGGTGGTCTATGCCACCGGCGCCATCATCGGCCACATGCTGGCACCAACCAAGACGCTGGCGACCTTGCCGATCTCCATCTTTGTAGTCGGCATGGCTGCCTGCATCCTGCCGGTCGGTGCGATTGCCAGGCGCTACGGGCGCCGCGCGGCCTTCCTCGTCGGGACCGGTTGCGGAGTGCTGGTCGGTTTGCTGGCCGCCGCAGCGGTTGTGCTCAAGTCCTTCTGGCTCTTTTGTCTGGCCACGTTCTTCGGCGGAGCGTACGCAGCGGTGGTGCTTTCTTTCCGCTTTGCCGCAGCCGACGGCGTCGATCCGGCGCGACGTGCACGTGCGCTTTCCTTCGTGATGGGGGGAGGCGTTGTGGCCGGCGTCATCGGGCCGCAATTGGTCACCTACACCATGCACCTGTGGCCTGCGCATATGTTTGCGGCCACCTTCCTGGTGCAGGCGGGAGTCGCGGCGCTGTCGGCTGTCGTGCTGCTTGGTGTGCGGTTGCCGATGCCGACAGCGGAGGAAGTTGCGGGAGGGCGGCCGCTGGCAGTCATTGCGCGCCAGCCTCTGTTCATTACCGCGGTGACCTGCGGTGCGGTCTCCTACCTGCTGATGAACTTCCTGATGACGGCAGCACCGCTGGCAATGAGGTTATGCGGTCATTCCCAGGAAGACTCCAACCTGGGTCTGCAATGGCACGTCATTGCCATGTACGCGCCCAGTTTTTTCACCGGCAGGTTGATCTCGCGCTTCGGCGCGGGACGGATTGTGGCAGTGGGCTTGCTGCTGACCGGTATTTCCGCAGCAGTAGGGCTGACGGGCATCGATGTCGCCCGTTTCTGGCTCACCCTGATCCTGCTCGGGCTCGGGTGGAACTTCGGCTTTGTCGGAGCATCGGCCCTGGTGCTGGAATGTCACCGGCCGGAGGAAAAGACGCGGGTACAGTCGCTCAACGATTTCATCGTTTTCGGCACGATGGCAGTCGGTTCCTTTGCCTCTGGCAGCCTGCTTGCGGCGTATGACTGGAATACGGTCTTGTGGGTGTCATTTGTCCCGCTCGTTTTGGCGATAGCCGCGCTGGCGCTGAACAAGCCAGTCAACGCGCCTGCTACTACCTGACAGACCGCCTCCGGCTTCTACGCTCTGTCCGATTCGGATCCACTCCGAACTCAGGCGCGCGCCAACGCGCGGCTTGTTCAGCATAGCCTTAGCAGACTGTTGAAAAACGTAGCGAGCAGGCCGAGATCGGGGTCGAGGAGCGTACGCGTGGATGGTACGCAGAGCACCGCAGATCCGAGATCGGGCTGCGCAGTAGTTTGTCAACAGCCTGTTAATGCGTCACAGGAGTAATCGCATCGTTAAGGCCTCGCATGCCCGATGACGCGAAGGTCACCAGGACGATCAGCAGCAGGAGGCCGCCACTGGCAAGGAACAGATGCTGCAGACTCACGCTGCGCATGATCCAGCCGGTAAGGGATGAGGACATGGGCGCGATTCCCATGAAGATGAACATGAACAGCGCCATGGTTCGGCCCAGCATGCCGGGCACGACGTAGCGTTGCAGCCAGGTGAAAATATTGACCTGCAAGAAGCCGCCGATCGCGCCGATGACCAGTAGCAGTGCGACGCCTTGCCACGTCGCGTTGATCAGTCCCAGCGGCATGAACAGGAGACCGACTGCTGCGTCGAGTGCCAGGATGGTGGTGCCGAAGCTGCCGATGCGCCAGCCCGGCTTGATTGCGCTGAATGCCATGCCGATCAGCGTGCCTGCTCCATAAGCGCCGGCCAGTAGTCCGTAGGCGCCTGCATTGCTGCCCGCGTGGTCGGCAAGGACAGGCATGGCGACTTGCACCGGCCCGGTGATGAAAAACGCGACCGCCGCCCAATAGCAAAAGCATGTGCGCAGCTTGTTGTCGTTCCAGCAGTAACGCAGGCCTTCCGCAACCGATGCCCACAAGGACTGCGCAGTGTGCAAGGCAGGCTTGCCGCTGCCGGGATGCGGAACCGTCTTGGACAGCAGCCAGGCGGTGAAGGCAAAGCTGAAGGCGTCGAATGCGAATGCGAGGCCTACGCCCGTATAGCTTTTCACTTCACCCTTGCCATCGCCGAAAAGCATGATCAACAGACCGGCCAAGAGCGGGCCGGCGAAGCTTGCCACCTGGCGCACTCCCATCATGGCGCCGTTCGCCTGTGTCAGCAGTTCCCTGGGTACCAGGGTGGGCAGGATGGAAGTGCCCGACGGCAGGCTGAAAGCGGTGGCCAAGCCGATGGCCAGGGCGAGCACATAAACCTGCCATAGCGCGGGATCTCCGCTCAACACCGCGGCGGCAAGCAAGCCAAGCAGAAGCGTATTGGCATATTTGGTCAGCATCAGCACCTTGCGGGGCGAATAGCGGTCCACGATGGCGCCGCCGGCCAGGA
>DATBUE010000310.1:0-6178 GCA_036516375.1 Noviherbaspirillum sp.
CCCGAAACCGCTGTGCGCTGGATGTCGATGGCCTTTTCGGGACGAATGGGAAGGGGTATGCGCTAGCGGCGGGCTGAATTTGGCTAAACCGCGAAATTATAGCCAAGTTCGCGCCTTGTCGCAAATCAGTAAGTTTGCTGTAAGCGTATGTCAGGTTTCAAATTTCGCGCAAAAAGCCAAGAGACTTACGTGCTTGCGAAGGCAGGGGTTACAAAGCGATCTGCTGGCCCAATTCCTCGGCCTTGCCGACCATTCCCGTCAAACCGAATTCAAGACCAGACGGGCACGCCCGCGGGCCTGATTGAACAATCCGTCGACACGCGCCGCAGTCGGCCCTGACTCATCGTTCAGGTCGGGCTTGATTGCCAGCCCATCCACAGCCCTCATCGAGGAGCAGGTCGCGCGCGGGCATCTGCAAGCTTGCGCCGCAATTCACCCAAAGCCAGCGTCGCTGCCTGCTCTCCCGCCAGCACTGCCGTGTTCCTGCCCTGGAAATCGGCTGCCTTCATGCCCGCCAATGCAGGCTGGATAACGATATCCGCGTCACGCAATTCGTATTGATTGATGCTGCGCCCCATGATGGCAAAAGTTTGCAGCAACAGGTCCAGCGTCGTCTCGGCCGGCTGTGACTCGGGCTGGGCAGAGATATTGACGGCGATAACGAAATCCGCCCCCATTTCGCGGGCAAATCGTACCGGCACCGGCGCAGCCAAGCCGCCATCGACAAACTGCTGTTCGCCAATACGCACGGCCTGGAACACGCCCGGCACCGCCGACGAAGCGCGCACCGCCAAGCCTGTGTTGCCGCGGCGGAAAACGACCGGAACACCGGTGCGGACATCGGTCGCCACGGCACCGAAAGGAATCTTCATGCGTTCCAGCGGCAGGTTTTGCAGGGTGCGGTTGACGTAATGCTGCAAGGCCTCACCTTTCAGCACGCCAGCGTTGCGCGCAAACAGGGGCACCGACCAGTCCGAAATGGCCGCCTCATCCATTTCGAGGGCCAATTTGTGCAAGGCAAAGCCATCGTTGCCCGCGGCGTACAGCGCGCCGACCAGACTGCCGGCACTGGTCCCGACCACGATGTCGGGCACGATGCCCTGAGCTTCCAGCACCTTGATCACACCGATATGAGCAAAGCCGCGCGCGGCCCCGCCACCGAGGGCAAGGCCGATGCGTAGCGGCCGGGGCGCCGTAACGGAAGTCGCCGGTTTAATGGCGGCATCCGGAATCGGGACACTCGTGCAGCCGGTCACCAAACAGATCGAGGACAAGAGCGACAGGAAAGCGATGCGGAACATGAAAAAGGTGAAGTGAGGAAGAAAACAAGTTGTTTACCTGCCGGCATCAGACTCGGCGTGGACGGCGGATTGTAGCCCGCAGGCGCCGGACGCTTACGGCAGGATTCGCACCATCGAAATATGAGAATGAGAATGATTCTGGTTCGTGTACGGATTCGATATACTTCTCCGGTTGCATTTCATTCCGTCCACTCAAAAGGAAACAACAATGAAGCCCTGCTACAAGAAAATCGCGGCAGCCGTGATTGCGCTAGCCGCTGCGGCCAGCGCCCAAGCCCAGGAAAAGGTACTGAACCTCTACTCCGCGCGCCACTACCAGACCGACGAGCAGTTGTATTCGAACTTCACGAAGCAGACCGGAATCAAGATCAATCGCATCGAAGCCGACGACAACGCCATCCTCGAGCGCGTGAAGAACGAAGGCAAGAACAGTCCAGCCGACGTGATCCTGCTGGCCGATGCCGCCCGCCTCTGGCGCGCCCAGATCGATGGCTTGTTCCAGCCGGTGAAATCCAAGGTGCTGGACACGCGCGTGCCGGCCAACCTGCGCGGCAAGGATGATGGCAAGGGTGCCGAGTGGTACGGCTTTTCCACGCGCGCGCGCGTAATCGTCTACGACAAGGCATCGATCAAGCCGGAAGACGTCGCCACCTACGAATCGCTGGCCGATCCCAAGCACAAGGGCAAGGTCTGCACCCGCAGTGGCTCGCATCCCTACATGCTGTCCCTGGTCGGCTCGCTGATCGAGCGTAACGGCGAAAAGGCGACCGAAGACTGGGCACGTGGCGTGGTGGCAAATTTCGCGCGGCCTCCGCGCGGCGGCGACACCGACCAGATCAAGGGCGTGGGTTCGGGTGAATGCGGGATTGCGGTGTCGAACTCCTACTACTACGCGCGCCTGCTGCGCTCGACCAAGCCGGAAGACAAGGAGTTGATGAGCAAGGTCGCCTTCGTCTGGCCCAACCAGAAAGACCGCGGCACCCACGTCAACATCTCGGGGGCGGGCGTGGCGAAGAATGCGCCGAACCGCGACGCTGCCGTCAAGTTCCTCGAATACCTGGCCAGCGACGACGCACAGCGCTACTTCGCAGACGGCAACAACGAATGGCCAGTGGTCCCGAGCGTGACCGTGAAAAATCCGGCCCTGGAATCGATGGGCAAGTTCAAGGCGGAAGACATTCCGGTTTCGACCATCGGCAAGAACCAGATTGCCGCACAGCGCATTCTCGACCGCGTGGGCTACAAGTAAAAACCTGAAGGGCGGCGCAGCCGCCCCGATGAAAAAAAACGGGGAATCCGGCCATGCCGATTCCCCGTTTTGTTTTTTCCGCGCATGCCGCGCGCCGCATGGTATCAACTGGTCAGTCGGACCAGATCACCTTCTTGGGAAACTGCACCAGAAAAGTACTGCCCTTGCCCGGCTCGGATTCGATCGCCAGGTGGGCGTCGTGCCGCAACAAAACGTGTTTGACGATCGCCAAGCCCAGTCCCGTGCCCTTGGTCTGGCGCGAGCGGCTCTTGTCGACACGGTAGAAGCGTTCGGTCAAGCGCGCGATGTGTTCGGCGCGAATGCCGATGCCGTTGTCGCGCACGATAAATTGCGGCTCGCCTTGGTGCAGGCGCCAGATGATCTCGATACGGCCCTGCTCGGGCGTATAGCGCACGGCATTGGAAACCAGGTTGCCGAAGGCGCTGCGCAACTCCTCAAGGCCGCCCTTGATGTCCGGGCCGTCGCAGGAAAGCGTGATTGCATGCTGCCCGCCGGACAGGGCTTCGGCCTCGGCATGAATCTGCTCCAGCAAGCCGCGGATGTCGACTCGTTCGGGTCGCAACGGGTATTCGATCGATTCCAAGCGGGTCAGCGTCAGCATGTCGTCAACCAGATGCTGCATGCGCTGGCCCTGCTCGCTCATCAGCTTCAGGTGCCCCATGCGCGTCTCGTGGTCGAGATCAGGCTGGCTGCAGGCGATTTCCAGGAAGCCGTTGATGACGGTCAGCGGCGTGCGCAGTTCGTGCGAGGCATTGGCAATGAAATCGCGCCGCATCATCTCGATGCGCTGGGTTTCGGTGGCGTCGTGCGTGACCAGGATCTGGCGCCGGTTCTCGAACGGAATCACCTGCACGATCAGCTTGCGGTCGCGCAGGCTCAGTGTCAGCGGTTGTTCGTAGCGGCCGAGGATGATGTAGTCGATGAAGGCCGGACTGCGCACGAGGTTGGTCACGCGCATGCCCTTGTCACGCTCCAGATCCAGGCCCAGATGCTGCTCGGCGGTCGGATTGCACCATTCCAGGAACAGCACGTCATCCATGATCACCACGCCATCGGGCAGCAGGCTCATGGCTTGGCGAAAGCGCGCCAGCCATTCGGTCAACTCGGTCTGGTGCTTCTCATCCTCGCGCCGCAGCTTGTACAGGCGCGAAAACACGGCGGACCAGGCGCCCCATCCGTCCGGCAGGCGCACGCTGGCAGGATTCTCCAGCCAGTTGGAAAGCTGGTAGAGATAGTTGAGCTGCAGGTAAAGAAACACGCCAAGGCCCAGCAGCGCGGTCACCAGGCCGGCTGCGAAGCCGAAGAAATACCAGATGATGCCGGCGCCCAGCAGCAGGAACAGTATGCGCAGCAGCGCAGGAATCCAGAACACCAGACGAGGATTCATCAGCGCCTACTTCTCGGACAACATGTAGCCGACGCTGCGCACGGTCTTGACCAGGAACTCGGCGTCCTTCAACGCCTTGCGCAGGCGCAGCACATGGACGTCGACGGTGCGCTCCTCGATCGCCACATGATCGCCCCACACCTTGTCGAGCAACTGGCTGCGCGAGAACACGCGCTCGGGATTGGCCAGCAGGAACTTCAGCAGACGGAATTCAGTCTGGCCGATCTCCACCCGCTCGCCATTCACGGTGACGATGCAGGCAACCGGATCGAGGGAAACCGGGCCGGCGCTGACCACGTTGTTCGCATGCTCGGGACTCTTGCGGCGCAACAGCGCCTTGATGCGCGAGTTCAGTTCACGCGGCGAGAACGGCTTGGTGATGTAATCGTCGGCGCCGTTGTCCAGGCCGGCAATCTTGTCCTCTTCCATGCTCTTGGCGGTGAGCATGATGACGGGAAGACGGCCGAACTGGCGATCCGCGCGTATGCGTGCCAGCAGCTTCAGTCCGCTCTGGTCCGGCAGCATCCAATCCAGCAGCACCAGTTGCGGGCGCATGCGCTGGATGCATTCCCAGCCCTCGCCTGCAGTTTCCACGGCGTGGGTATCCCAGCCCGAATCCTTCAACGAGAACTTGATCAGTTCGACGATCGGCGGCTCGTCCTCGACGATCAGGATCGTGGCCTTGTCGGCTGCCATCGCTATTGCTGATCGCCCTTGGTGAAGACGTAATCGGTGTGGCGGATGTCCTTGCCTTCGACCACGTAGATCACGTACTCCGCGATGTTCTTCGCATGGTCGCCGATACGCTCGATGGCCTTGGCCGCCCACAGGGTGTCGAGGGCAGCGGAAATCGTGCGCGGATCTTCCATCATGAAAGTGATCATCGTGCGCAGCACGCCGCGGAATTCATGGTCGATTGCTTCGTCGCCGGTGATGATGCGCAAAGCCTGCTCGTCGTCCAGGCGCGCGAATGCATCCAGCGCATCGTGCAACGAGTCGGCGGCCGACGCTGCCATCACGCGAATGGCTTCGTAGGGCTTGAGCGAGCCGTGCGGGCCACGTTCCTGCAGGCTCTTCGCGGTGCGCGCGATCTTGGTTGCCTCGTCGCCGATACGCTCGAGATCCGTGATGACCTTCAGCGTCGCCATCACGGTGCGCAAGTCATTCGCCGCCGGCTGGCGCTTGACGATCAGGTGGCTGCAGGTATCGTCGAGCGTGACTTCGAGCTTGTTGACGTTCTCGTCGTTCTTGATCAGTTCGTCCGCGCGCGCCACATCGCCGGTCTGCACGCATTCGACGGCGTCCTTGAACTGGCTCTCGACCAGACCGCCCATCAGCAACACCTTGGAGCGGATCGCTTCGAGATCCATGTCGTACTGTTTGGAGGAATGATCTCCGGGCATCTTGTTCTCCTGATTGATCCGAGGTCAGCCGAAGCGGCCGGTGATGTAGTCCTGGGTTTCCTTCTTGCCGGGATTCATGAAGATCTGGTCAGTCTCGCCGAATTCAACCAGCTCACCCAGATACATGTAGGCAGTGTAGTCCGAGCAGCGCGCAGCCTGCTGCATGTTGTGGGTCACGATGGTAATCGTGTAATCCTCTTTCAGCTCGGCGATCAGTTCCTCAATCTTGGCGGTCGAGATCGGGTCCAGCGCGGAAGTCGGTTCATCCAGCAGTAGCACGTCCGGCTTGACCGCAACGCTGCGCGCGATGCACAGGCGCTGCTGCTGGCCGCCGGACAGCGACAGTCCGCTCTTCTGCAGCTTGTCCTTCACCTCGGTCCATAGCGCCGCCTTCTTCAGTGCCCACTCGACGCGCTCGTCCATTTCGCCGCGCGAGAGGTTCTCGTACAAGCGCACGCCGAAGGCGATGTTTTCGTACACCGACATCGGGAACGGTGTCGGCTTCTGGAACACCATGCCCACCTTCGCGCGCAGCACGTTCACGTCCTGACCGTGTTCGAGAATGTTTCGGCCGTTGTAGACGATGCGGCCTTCGGCGCGTTGGCCCGGATACAGGTCGTACATCCGGTTCAGCGTGCGCAGCAGTGTCGACTTGCCGCAGCCGGAAGGTCCGATGAAAGCCGTGACCTTGCGTTCGTAGATGTTCAGGTTGACGTTCTTCAGGCCCTGGAAGGTGCCGTAGAAGAAATTGAGATTCGAAATTTCGAGCGTGGCCTTGCCGGTCATGATTACCTTCTTAAGACGTTACTTTCTGGCG
>DATBUE010000311.1:0-5328 GCA_036516375.1 Noviherbaspirillum sp.
AGGAAGGCGCGCAGTATGATGGCCGCATGCACTGGAGTTTCTGGGAACAGGATGCGCTGCCGGAAGCCGACTTCATCGTCGTCGGCGCGGGACTGGTCGGCCTGCAGACGGCCATCGAACTGCACGGGCTGGCGCCGCGCGCGCGCATCGTCGTGCTGGAGCGCAGCGTCTTGCCCAATGGCGCCTCCACCCGCAACGCCGGCTTCGCCTGTTTCGGCAGCCCGAGCGAAATTCTGCATGACTTCAGCCTGATGGGCGAGGATGCGGCGCTGCAATTGATCGAGCGTCGCTGGCGCGGCTTGCAGCGCTTGCGTCAGCGGCTCGGCGATGGGGCGCTCGGCTATGACTCCGGCGGCGGATACGAATTGCTCACCACGGCGCAGCTCGGCGTGCTGCATGAGCTGGACGCGCTCAACCGCAAGCTGCATCCGATCTTCGGCGGTCCGGTGTTCCAGCGTGACGATGCGGCGCTGGCTGCTGCGCGCTTTGGGTCGCAGGTGAGCGCGCTGGTTTCCATCGCGAACGAAGCGCAATTGCATCCTGGTCGCATGATGGCCGCACTCGCCGCGCTGGCGCAGCAGCTTGGCATCACGCTGTACCGCGGCGTGCAGGTGCTGGCGCTGGAAGAGGCAGATGGCGGCGTCGTGCTCAGCGCGCGCAGCAGCGAAGGGCGCGCCTTGCGCTTGCGCGCCGGCCGGGTCGCGCTGTGCACTAATGGCGCGTTGTCCGAACTGGCGCCGGACTGCGGCATCCGCCCGGCGCGCGGCCAGGTGCTGCTGACCGAGCCACTGGCCGACTTACCTTGGCGCGGCAGCTATCACATGGAACAGGGCTTCTATTACTTCCGGGAAGTGGCGGGACGCGTGCTGCTGGGCGGCGGACGCCAGCTTGACCCGGCCACCGAAACCAGCGCCGACCCCGAAATCAATCCGCACATCCAGCAGGCGCTCGATACCTTGCTGCGCGACATCATCCTGCCCGGGCGCCCGGCTAAGATCGAACTGCGCTGGGCCGGCATCATGGGGTTTTCCGAAGACAAGCAGCCGCGCGTGCGCCGCCTCACGCCGCGCGTGGCGCTGGGCTTCGGTTGCAACGGCATGGGCGTGGCGCTGAGTGCGGAAACGGCGGCGCAGACAGCACGCCTGCTGGTGGAAGAGGAAGACGGATCTGCATCCGGCCAGGTTCCGAAAGCAAGGAGGCACTGATGAGCGGCGTTCTTTCCTGTTATTACCTCGACGAAGCGCTGGACGAGGAAGAGCACGCCTTCGTCGCGCGCACCTTGCTCGGGCCTTGGGCGCGCTTCAAGACCGGCGCGCGCGAATTGCGCCAGGTGCGGGTGCCTGCGGTGCTGCCGCTGCCCAACGAGAATGGCGACTACGCTGAAAGCCGCGAGCAGCGCGCGCATCGCGTCTGCCTGAACCTGCGCCACGCCGGCATTCGTGCCGACGCCGGTCAGCGCGTGGTCTGGGTCACGCCGCAGGACGCGGAGTGGGATGCAATCTTCCAGTGTGCGATCCGCGAGGAAACCGGCTTTGCGCCGTATGTGGCGCAACGCTGGTTTCCCGGGGAACACGGCGCGGTGCGCGGCAGCCTGCGCGTGGTGGATGCGGAGATGCTGCTGCGCGGGCTGGACTTGTAGCGTGGACTCGTAGCGGCCCTTACTTTTTCTCTGCGTCGGTGACGAAACCGATCTTGCCCAGTCCGCCGTTCTGCGCCGCCGCCATCACCTGCGCCACTTTTTCGAATTGCGCGGTGCGTTCCACATGCAAATGCAGTTCCGGCTGCGGCTCCAGCTTCGCCGCCTGTGCAATGTTCGCGTCCAGCTCGGCTTCGCTGACCACCAGCTTGTTCCAGTAGACCTGGCCGGCGGAATCGATGGTCACGCTGATGTTGTCCGGCTTCAGTTCCTGCGGCGCGGCCGAGGCGCGCGGCAGGTCTACCTTCACTGAATGGTTGATCACCGGAATCGTGATGATGAAGATGATCAGCAAGACCAGCATCACGTCCACGAGCGGCGTGGTGTTGATCTCCGGATTGAAATCGTCCTCGTTTTCGGACAAGATCCCCATCGCCATCACGCACCTCCGCGGATCGAGACCAGCTTGGCGGCCGCGCTTTCCTCGGCTTCCGCGCGCGAACCGGTCACGAACAGGGCATGCAGGTCGAAGCCGAACTTGTTGAGCTTGGCGATGATGGTCTTGTTGCCGCGCACCAGTGCGTTGTAGCCGAAGGTGGCGGGAATGGCGACCGCCAGGCCGAGCGCGGTCATGATCAGCGCCTCGCCGACCGGGCCGGCGACCTTGTCGATGCTGGCCTGGCCCGAGGTGCCGATGGCCACCAGCGCGTGATAAATCCCCCACACCGTGCCGAACAAACCGACGAAAGGCGCGGAGGAACCGACCGAAGCCAGCACCGCCATGCCGGTCTGCAGCTTGGCCGAGGTTTCATCGATGGCTTGGCGCAGCGACAGCGTGACCCAGTCCGAGACCGAGAGCTGATCGTGCAAGTGCCCCTTGTGCGCGGTGTGATGACGCATCGCCACCACGCCGGCGTGCGCGACTTCGGCGAACGGATTGCCCTTGCCGAGCGAGGCCAGGCCTTCGTCGATATTGGTCGTGTCCCAGAACTCGTGGCCGGCGGCGTGCGCGGCGCGGCTGTAACGCCACAGTTGCAGGGCCTTGGTGACGATCACGTACCAGGACGCGATCGACATTGCCAGCAGCAGGAAGGCGACGCACTTGATCAGTACATCGCCGTGTTCCCACAGGTTCTGCAGGCCATACGGATTGACTTCCATTGTTGACTCCTTGTTTGACTATTCAATATTGAAGGGAACGGGGATATTGGCGATGACCGGGATCGCCCGGCCGTTTTCCATTTGCGGCTTGAAACGGTAGGTCTTGACCGTGCGTAGCGCCGACTCGTCCAGGCGCGGGTAGCCGGACGACTTGGCCACCTCGATCTGATCGACCAGACCGCGTTCGCTGATGGTCACGCGCAGCACCACGGTGCCCTCCTCGCCGAGCCGGCGCGACATCGCCGGATAGGCGGGCTTGGGACTGTACAGGTATTCCACGCCGGAGCTGACCACGCGCGGCACGACCGGGGCGGGCGCCGGCGCCGGAGCGGCCGGACGCGCAGCCGGAGCGACCGGCGCGGCAGCAGGTGCGGGCGGCGGTGGCTCCGGCGGGGCCGGTTCCGGTTTCGGTGCCTCAATCGCCTTTTCGGAAGGCGGCAGGGGCGCCGGTTGAGGTTTCGGCTTCACCACCGGCTTCGGTTTCGGCTTGGGTTCCGGCTTCGGCTCTGGCGGCTTCGGTACCTCGACCGGCTTTACCGGCTCCGGCGCCGGTGGGGCGACAAAGGATACGAAGACCGGCTTGGGCGAGGACGCCACGCGCACCTCCGGCTTGTCGAGGCTGTTCTGCAGCGCGAACACGAAGCCGGCATGCAGCAGCAGGATGAAGCCGAAGCGCAGCGAGCGCCACAGCGCCGTGTCGGTGGTGTCGGGAACTGCGGTTGTGGTCAGGGTGGGCGTCATCGATTGCATGAAATACGAACAGTCTCGGTCCGGCGTCGAAGTTCAGGGCGGGCAGGTGGCGTCAGCTTGTGGCGCCGGGTCCCGCAGGTGGCAACAGGCGCCGTCGGCCGAGCATCGACAGGCGCTGACTGCGGTGCCCGCACGCTCGCGCGATGCAGTGCGAGATGCGCCCACCCCTTGCAAGTCCATTTCCCTGCTGGCCGAACTGCACCCTAGAACTTCGCGTTACAAAACCGCTCTGAGCAGTTATTGAGAATCATTCTCATTATCGTTATTATACCCAAGGCGTGCGATGCGCTCAATTCAGTTTCGGCTGCATTTTGCGCTCGTCGAAGCGGCATGTCCTGTCGCAATGGAACCAAGAGCTATCCAAGCGACATTAGACGTAAGCAATTCGAGAAGATTAGGCCCTTGCTGGAGCAGGCGCGGCGCAAGACCAAACTTCGAACGATAGATTTGTATGAAGTGTTTTGCGCGGTCCTGTATCTGCTGCGCACGGGCTGTCAGTGGCGGGCCTTGCCCAGCGGCTTCCCCAAGTGGCGCACGGTGCACTCGTACCTTGCGAAGTGAGGGGAGCCTGACGAGAAAGGGATAAGCCTGCTGTAGCGGGCATTAAAAAATCTGGTTGGCGGGGCCCGCGAGAAACTGGGCGCAACGCCTGCAGCGCGCTGTTGATCGTGGACGCACAGAGCGTGAAGAACACGGACACGACGACCGTGAAGGGCTATGACGCGGGCAAGAAGGTGTCAGGGATCAAACCCCCCATTGCGGTCGATACGCAAGGCTTGCCGCATGCAGTGGCCGTCACGAGCGGCGAGGTCGCCGACCCCAAGGGCGCACGCCAGGCTCTCCAGCGCTGCAAACCGGGTTTGCGTCGCGTGCAAAGCCTGCTGTGCGGCAGCGGCTATACGGACGAGCCCTTCGTTCAGGGCGTCCGGGCGACACTGGGCGAGGAGGTCACGGTGCAAATCGCCAAACGCAGTGATGAACACCTTCAAGGTCATGCCCAATCGCTGGGTTGTCGAGCGTAGCTTTGCCTGACTCGACAAGAACCGCCGTCTGTGGAAAAACTGCGAGCGCTGGCTCAATCCAGCCTGCAATTCATTCACTTGGCATTCCTGGCCTCTGGCCTTGCTGCTCAGAAGATCGTGAACAGGCTCTTAGTTGGCGTGGAACCAATCACTTGAAAAACCCACTGAGCATGTAGGTCAACCTTGATATCGCGCATATGCCTATCAATCACCCAGTTTCTCGCCACTCCTTTGTACCAGCATCGCAAGGCCAGCGAAATACCGAAAAGGCCCCGCGTTCCCCTCGTGCGGAATCATTTCTGCCGGGTGCCAGCCAGCTGCATCCCAATCAACTGCAGCATCCTCCTGGCGAGGCCACTCAAGCACGTCTATTGCAACAAATTTTGGGTACGACTCAGAGTATGAGAATCTCTGAGGCTGCGTGGAACAAGGTGAACAATGCCCCGGATACGGAGATGATTCGCAGGATCGCTGAACACGTCAACAACGAGGGACTTGGGAATGTAGTATGGGGATGGGGAGCGAAGCCCGTACTTCATATAGAAGGATCAGAAGAAGAAGGGGTATGGGAGGATATGAAATGGCTCTTGCAGGAGGGGCCGCTGAACAAGAATTTCAAATTAGTTCAGGCGGAGAGCAATTTGCAGAAACCTGCCGAGGAACACAATGGATACCTGATAAATAGGCAGAACTTAGTCAAGGTTGTTGAAGAAAATAAAGGATTTTTTTGTTCTAAGTTTGGTATTTCCGATTTAAGCA
>DATBUE010000312.1:0-11917 GCA_036516375.1 Noviherbaspirillum sp.
AAAGTAGGAACCGAAGATGTGCCGGCTATCTGTCCAAATCCTTCCAAGCTTCGCCCCCTGATCCAATTGCAGGCAGAAGTCCGTATCAATCCCCGCCGCACACACGTCCAACAGCACGCATCAAGAAGACGATTCACCACCCCCTCTCCCCGCAAGCAACTGCCGCAACTTCTGCTTCTCCATCCGCCGCACCCGCCGCGCCGGATCGTGTCCATCATGCGAGCCCGCCTTGCGCTTGCGCGCCTCCACCACCAGCGGATTGCGCGGCTTCGGTAGTTTGATGTTCAGCTTCATCGTTCACCCCTTCACACACACGACCTGACGCAGCGTATGCACCACATCGACCAGATCGGTCTGGTGCGCCATCACGGCATCGATGTCCTTGTACGCCGCCGGAATCTCGTCGATCACGCCGCCATCCTTGCGGCATTCGATGCCTTCGGTCTGCGCAGCCAAATCGAAGCGGTTGAAGCGCCGCTTGGCTTCGGTGCGGCTCATGCGCCGGCCCGCCCCATGCGAGCACGAGCAGAAAGAATCCGGATTGCCCTTGCCGCGCACGATGTAGCTCTTCGCGCCCATGCTGCCGGGGATGATGCCGAGCTCGCCTGCATGCGCCGCGATGGCGCCCTTGCGCGTGATGAACAAACGCTCATTGCCGACCGTTTCGCGCGCTACGTAGTTGTGGTGGCAGTTGATCGCTTCGCCATCGAGCTTGAACGGCGGTAGCTGCGGTGCGATCGTATCGAGCACGCGGCGCATCATCTCGCGCCGGTTGATCAGCGCGTAGTCCTGCGCCCATTCCACCGCTTCCACATAGTCGTCGAACAGCGTGGAGCCTTCGCTGAAATACGAAAGATCCTTGTCCGGCAGATGGATCTGATGACGCTCCATGTCCTTGCGCGCGGCCGCGATGAAGTAGCGCCCGATCACATTGCCGATGCCGCGCGAGCCCGAATGCAGCATCACCCACACGCGCTGGTCTTCATCGAGACAGAGTTCGATGAAGTGATTGCCGCCACCGAGCGTGCCGAGCTGGCAGATCCAGGTCTGTGCGAATTTCTGCTGCATCTTCATGATGCCGCCGTGCTTGCCGACGATGCGGTCCAGCCGGTCGTTCAGCGGCCGTGCGGCGCGTGCATGCGCGGCGCCGCGTACCTTGTTCCAGTCGTGCTGTTCGAAACCGACCGGCACTGCCGCTTCGATCGCGCTGCGCAGGCGCGCCAAGCTGTCGGGCAGCTCGCTTGCGGTGAGCGTGGTGCGCACGGCATTCATGCCGCAACCGATGTCGACGCCGACCGCCGCGGGAATCACCGCGCCGCGCGTCGGGATCACGCTGCCGACGGTGGCACCGATGCCGGCATGCACGTCCGGCATGGCGGCCACATGAGGATGCACGATGGGCAACTGCGCAATGTTCAGCAACTGCTGCAGCGCTTCGTGCTCGATGTCGTCGGTGTAGATGTGCACCGGGACGCGTCCCTTGTGCAGGCTTTGTTTGATGGGCATAACTCTCTTTCGTTACGCCGGTTTGTTCTGCTTCGCAAAACAAAAACCC
This sequence comes from Noviherbaspirillum sp., assembly GCA_036516375.1. Lineage (GTDB taxonomy): Bacteria > Pseudomonadota > Gammaproteobacteria > Burkholderiales > Burkholderiaceae_D > Noviherbaspirillum. Next base: position 1,556 of record DATBUE010000312.1, read on the forward strand.
CGGCGCGAATTAATTGCAGTTGCGGGCCGGGGTTCGTGTCAGGACGGAACGACGGCTCGGGTTGGCAGTATTGCCAAGGCCCCGAGCAGCCATGCGCGGGGCGGGTTCAGCTTTGTTTGTCAGCCGTGCGCGGCATGGCGTTCCTTTCCTTGAAATGCGGGTTGAAAAATGCGGAGGCGCGATTCTGCATCCGGTGTTCTTGCAGTGTCAACGCGATTGCCCGCTGCAGTTGCAAGAGCACCACGTGGGCGCGATGTTGGCAAATTGCGCTGCACCCAATCAGTCCAGCTTCGCGCCGGTCTTGCGGATCACCTCGGCCCACATCTTCGATTCCTCCTCGATCAGCGTCTTGAACGCTTCCGGTGAGCCGCCTGCGACTTCGAGCCCGGCGTTGTTCAGGCGCGCCTTCACATCCGCTTGTTTGAGTGCGGCATCGACCTCGTGGTTCAAACGCTCGACGATCTCGCGCGGCGTACCGGCCGGGACCAGGATGCCGTTCCAGGCCAGCGATTCGAAGCCGGGCAGGCCGGATTCGGCAACGGTCGGCAAGTCCGGCAGCAGGGAGAAGCGCTTGGCGCTGGTGACGGCGAGCGCCTTCATCTTGCCGTTCTTCACATGCGGCATGACCACGGTCGGGATCGTGAACAGCACTTGCGCATCGCCGCGCACCAGCGACAGCGCCGCCGGCGGCGCGCCGTTGTAGGGGATGTGGACCATGAAGGTACCGGTCATGCTCTTGAACAGTTCCATCGTCAGGTGCGAGGACGAGCCGTTGCCGACCGAGGAATAGTTCAGCTTGCCGGGATGCTGCTTCGCATAGGCGATCAGTTCGCGCACATTGTTGGCCGGCACTTGCGTGCTGACCGCGAGCACGTTCGGCTGCGAGCTGGTCAGGATCACCGGCGTCAGGTCCTTCTGCGGGTCGTAGCTGAGCTTGGACAGGTGGTGGGCGAAGGCGAGCGGGCCGTTGAACGAGATCAGGATCGTGTGGCCGTCCGGTTCCGCGCGCGCGGTTTGCGCGGTGGCGATGGTGCCGGCGGCGCCCGGGACGTTCTCGACCACCAGCGGCTGGCCGAGCTTGTCCTTCAATTTGTCGGACAGCGTGCGCGCGATCACGTCCAGCGACGAACCGCCGGGCGCGGCGACCAGGAAGCGGATCGGTTTGGTGGGCCAGCTCTGGGCGTGGGCGGCGAGGCTGGTTGCGCCAAGCAGCAGGGCAAGGCAAAGGGAACGGAATTTCATGCAGCGTCTCCGGGGAAAGGGAGGCTCATTATCGGAAAGTTTGGCGCGCCTTGCCGGAGCCGCTCTAGCCGGCTTGCCGGTTGTGCGGCGCGAGCTTGCGTGCCACATCGGCCAGCAGCCGACCCAGCACCAGCGGCTCGGCCGGTTTGACCAAGTGGTGGTCGAAGCCAGCGGCGCGGCTGCGTTCGCGGTCCTGTTCCTGGCCGTAGCCGGTCAAGGCAATCAATACCGCCTGTGCCGTTTGCGGCATGCGGCGCAGGCGGCGCGCGAGTTCGTAGCCGTCCACATCCGGCAAGCCGATGTCCAGCACCAGGGCTTGCGGCGCTTGCTGCGCGGCTTGCTGCAGCGCTTCGTGCGCATCGTAGGCGACGCTGACCTCGTGGCCGGAGCTGCGCAGCAGCGCGGCCGTGGTGTCGGCGGCATCGATGTTGTCGTCGACCACCAGCAGGCGTAGCGGCGTGAAGCCCTCCTGTGCGTCCGCCGCCGGCTGGTCCGGCCCCGAGCCGGATGCAGGCGGGCGGGACGCGGTCACGCGCGGCAGTCTGATCACAAACAGGCTGCCCTTGCCGGCGCCCGCGCTGCTTGCGCTGACGCTGCCACCGTGCAGCTCGACCAGGCTCTTCACCAGCGCCAGTCCCAGTCCCAGCCCGCCTTGCGCGCGGTCCGGCGTGCGCTCGGCCTGGCTGAACAGCTCGAACACATGCGGCAACAGTTCGGCATTGATACCCATGCCGTTGTCCTGCACGCCGATGGTCCAGGTGTTGGGGCCCGCGCGCAGCCAGACCCGGATCCGGCCGCCCTTGGGGGTGTACTTGGCGGCATTGTTGAGAAGATTCGTGACGACCTGGATCAGGCGCATGCGGTCGCCACAGACGCAGGCCGCTTTCTGCGGCAAATCCACGGCCAGCGCGTGGCCGTGCTCTTCGATCGTCGAACGGCTCTGCTCGATGGCGCCGGCAATCACTTCGTGCAGGTCCAGCGTTTCCCGGCTCAGCTTGATCAGCCCGCGCGTGACGCGCGAAACGTCCAGCAAGTCGTCGACCAGCCCGGTCATGTGGTCGATCTGACGCGCGATGATGTCGCTGGTCTTGCGGATGCGCGGCTCGTTCTCGTGTGTCAGGCGCAACACGTCGGCGGCGGTGCGGATCGGCGCCAGCGGGTTTCGCAATTCATGCGCGAGCATGGCGAGGAATTCATCCTTGCGCCGGTCGGCCGCACGCAATTCCTCCTCGGCGCGGTCGCGCGCGGCTTCCTTGTGCTGCAACGCGCGCGCCATTTCGTCCAGTGCGCGCGCCAGCGTGCTGATTTCTTCTTCGCGATAGGGAATGCCGGTGCGTGCATCGAGCTTGCCCGCCGCCAAGGCTTGCGCGGTCGCGACCAGGCGCCGGATGCGGTAGACGATCATGTGATTGCCGACGAACCAGGTCGCCAGCAATGCCAGTGCCATTACCGCGGCCAGCACGGCCAGCACCAGCGCCTGGTCGCGCCAGGCCGAGGCGACGATCTGCGCGCTCGGGATGCCGATGGTCAGCGTGAAGTCGGACAGCTCGCGCGATCCCACCTGCGCGAACGCATGCAGGCGGCGCACGCCATCCGGTCCTTCCAGTTCGAGCGGTTGGGGCGCGTTGCGCTGGATTGCGCGCAGCATGTCCGGCTGCACTGTCTTGCCGAACCATTTGTCGGCATCGGGACGGCGCGAAATGATGGTGCCCTCGCGGTCGGTCGTTATCAGTACCGAGCCCGGGGGCAGGTCGATACCCTGGATGAACTTGTCGAGCTCGGGCAGGGTCAGGGCGGCGAACACGACTGCCCTGACTGCACCGTCTTCACCCAGCACCGGGTAGGTGAGATTGATCGTGTGCTGCTGGATCACGCGCCCGAACACGTAATTGCCGGCGATGAAGCGGCGCTCGGCCACGGCGCGCTTGAAGTGTTCGCGGTCGCCGAGATTGACCGGGCGATCGGACGGCACCGCATTGCAGGTGACGTCGCCATTCAACTGGATCAGTCCGAAGTTCGCATAGTTCGGGTTGCGCTTGAGCGTGGCTGCCAGCAATTCGCTGCATTGCTCGGGCGTACCCATGAGCTCGGGGATGTTGGCCAGGCCGGCCAGCAATTGGCGCGCGCTGCTCAGCGATTCGGCTTCATTGACGGCGGCAAGGTTGGCCAGACGCTGCAGGTTTTCCTGCGCAATGCTGATCGCATGCTGACGCCCGCTCCAGCCGGTGTACAGCGACATCAGCACCGAAGGCATGATGGCCAGCGCCACCACCAGCATCAGGCGGCTGCGCAGGCTGTTGAGCTTCAGGAAGCGGAGGTTCATCGTGCGGTTGCGCAAGAAGGTGCCGGTCCCGGCTCGCTTACAGGCGAGTGGGCGCAGGCACCTGCGTCGTCCTCACGCCGCATCCCGCGGCAGGGCCGCGATGATCTGCGCTGCAATTTCGCGTAGCGCATCCGTCTCGGCAGCGACGGCGGCATGACGCCGCAGCGTCACATTCTCATGACGGGGAATCACATGAAAGTGCACGTGCGGCACGGTCTGGCCGGCTGCCGAGCCGTTGAACTGGGCAATCATGACGCCCGGCGGCTTCAAGGCTGCCTTGACCGCTTGCGCTACCCGATGAGTCGTGCGCATGCAGGCGGCCGCACTCGCTTCGGACAACGCGAAGATTTCGACCGCGGCTTCCTTCGGCAATACCAGCACATGGCCGTCGGCTTGCGGCATCAGGTCCATGATGGCCAGCGTGGCTTCGTCTTCGTACACCTTCACGCAAGGCAGCTCGCCACGCAGGATGCGGGCAAACGGATTCTGGGGGTCGTAGTTCATGCAGGTCGCTCTCCATGCTGGGGACGGGAAAAGGGAACGCTTCCAGAAGCCGCTTTAAACGTTAAAGGCAGGAACTTTCGGACAGAAACTGCCGGCACGCTGGCCGCAGTTCTTGCTCGAAGTCACGATCCGCGCGGCTTCATCTTCGCGAGGCGAAATTGTCTCCGAAGCGAATGATCCTTGCCATGCCTTCGCACAGCGTTTCCTCTGTGTCCGAGATGAAACTCAGACGGATATGCCCTTGCACGCCCAGCGCCTCGCCCGGCATGACCGCAACCTTTTCCTGTTCCAGCATGGCCTCGGCAAAGGCCAGCGTATCCATCGTCAATGCCGAGACATCGCCCCACAGATAGGGGCCGGAGTGCGGACTGCGTATCTTCATCCATGGAATTTCAGACAGACGACGCATCGCGCGGTCGCGCCGGCCGCGATAGTCTTCCAGCATCTCGCTGCGTGCGCCGGACGAGAAGGCGCCTTCGGCGGCGAGCTGGGTCAGTGCCGAAGCCGCTGCGGTGATCGGGCCCTGCAGGGTTTCCATGGCGGCGATGATCTGTTTCGGCGCCACCGCGAAACCGACGCGCCAGCCCATCATGCCGTAGCTCTGCGAAGCAGAGAACACCGTGACCACATTCAGTTCGCGCCATTCGCACAGCGCGGCCAGGCTGGTGTGCTCACCTTCGAAGATCAGGTGTTCATAGCTTTCGTCGACGATGGCCAGCATCTTGCGCGATGCGATCCAGTCCTTCAGGCAATGCAGCTCTTGCTGCGTGAACACCTTGCCGACGGGGTTGTGCGGATTGTTCAGGATCACTGCCTTTGCCGGCGGCAATGCGGCCAGTGCGGCGGCCGTGAATTGCTCGGGCAAGTCGACCAGGATCACGTTCAGGCCCAGCAGTTCCGGGATCGCCAGGTTGGCTGGCCAATAGGGACGGAACACGATCACGGAATCGCCCGGATCCGTCAGCACGTACAACGCTTCATACACGGCTTGCTTGGCGCCGTTGGTGACGATGATTTCCTCGGGCCGCACTTCCAGCCGGTTCTCGCGCTGCAGCTTCTCGACCAGCACGCGGCGCAGACGCGCACTGCCGCTGACCTCGGTGTAGGGCATCGGTTCGGTCGCGCGCAGGCCTTGCTCAATGCGCTCGGCCACTGCCTTCGGCGTCGGGTGGTTGGACAGCGCAATCGCCAGGTCCACCACCGGTTCGCCGCGCGCCTTCAATTGTTCGGCGCGGCCATGCAGGGCGACGGTGGGTAGCGGGCGGGCGAGGCGGATGCGGTTCGAGATTTCCATGGATGGGCCTTGTCGTTGGAAAAAGGGGAAGGGCGGGCGCGAGGAAAAGGGAGAGGGCGGCTGCGCTGTACATTCCGCTCACATCCGCGCCAATGCGTGCTGCAAGTCGCGGCACAGGTCGTCGGGATCGGCCAGGCCGATGTGCAGTCGCACCAGGCGGCCCGCATCCGGCTGCACGGCGAGGGCGCGCAGGTGGTGCGGGATGGCCGGCATCACCAGGCTGTCGACCCCGCCCCAGCTGGTACCCAGGCCGAACAGTGTCAGGCTGTCGATGAAGCGCGCAAACGCGGCTTCGTCGCAGGGCTGCAGCTCGATCGTGAACGGCCCGCCGCCGCCGCTGAACTGGCGCTTCCACAATGTGTGGCCCGCATCGTCGGACAGCACCGGAAAGAACACCTGCTTGATTGCGGGATGAGTGCGCAGCCAGCTCGCGACCGCGATCGCGTTTTCCTGGTGGCGCTGCATGCGCACGGCCAGCGTGCGCAAGCCGCGCAGCGCCAACCAGCACACATCGTGCGCAACGTGCGAGCCGTAGCGGTCGCACCAGAGCCGGGTCGAGGCCAGCGCCGCGTAGCTGCCGGTGATCAGGCCCAGCATCAGGTCCGAGTGGCCGTTGATGTACTTGGTGGCGGAATGGATCGAGATATCCACGCCCAGCGCATGCGGATGGAAGAAGACCGGTGTGCCCCAGGTCGAATCGCAGGCCACAGGCACGCCGTATTTGTGCGCGTGGCGGCACACGGCTTCGACGTCCAACATGTGCATGGTCAGCGACGCCGGTACTTCGACGTAGACCAGACTGGTGCGCGCACTGACAAGATCCGACAGTTCCGCAGCCGAACGGAAGAAGGCCACCTTGGTGCCAATCGGGATCAACTCCTTCTCGCACAAGGTGCGCGTGCGGCCGTACACGCCTTCGTAGACCAGCACTTCCTTGCCGGGTCCTGCATGCGCAAGCAATACCGCCGCCAGTGCATTCAGTCCGCTGCCGGTGGCGATGCAGCTTTCCGTGTTTTCCAACCGCGCCATCGTCCTCTGCAATTCGAACGTGGTGCCGGTGCCGGAACGCCCGTAGCGCGGCGCTTCGAAGGTGATGCCGTCGTAAGACTTCTTGTAGTCCGCCAGCGAAGAAAAAAGCGTGGTCGAGGCACGCACCAATGGCGGATTCACCGCCCCGGCTTCGGTTGCGCTGCTGCGCCCGAGCTGGACCAACTGGGTATCGAATTTCATGAGCTCGTCTGAGAGGCGGAGAAGCTGTTTCCTTCGATCGAATACGGCCCCGCCGGGGGCGTGGAGTAGCTGCTATCCATGCACCCAGGCAAAGCCGCGCCGGGCTCCTTTGGAGGGGCGAGGCTAGCAAGGTGGAAAGCGGAGGGTTTTGAGCAAAAGCAAGAGCTGCACGTGGGCAGAGTTGCGTTGCATCGCAATAGTTCCCAATAGTTGGTTTCGTTTTGGCAGCTTCGCGCGCGGTGTTGCAGATGCGGATTTGCGGGTGGGCGCGACATGTACATGCCGCTGTGAAAGATCGCGGTGAGGCCTACACTGTGCGCTTCTTCAGCGAGCGGAATGCTTCATGTCCACGCAGAATCTCTTGCGGCTTTTCCTGCTCGGTGCCGTCTGGGGCACCAGCTTCATGCTCATGCGTATTGCCGCTCCCGAAATCGGCCCCTTGCCGACCACCTTCCTGCGTGCCTTGCTGGGCGGGTTGGCGTTGTACTGTTACGCGCGCTGGCAGGGCGTGGAGTTCGGCTGGCGTGCCAATGCGCGCATCTACCTGGTCATCGGACTGTTCAACACCGCGATTCCGTTTGCGCTGTTCGCGTGGGCGGCGCTGCACATTCCTTCGGCCTACATGGCCACGATGAACTCGCTGGCGCCGATCTTCACCGCCTTGTTCGGCGTGGCGCTGCTCGGCGAAACCCTGACGGCGCCGCGCCTGGCCGCCTGCCTGCTCGGCGTGGCCGGCGTGGCGCTGCTGGTGGGCGTGGGGCCGAGCGCGGTGGATGTGTATGTCATCGCCGGCGTGCTGGCCTGCGTGCTCGCCGCGGTGTGCTATGGCTACGCCGCCACCTATACCCGCATGCGTGCCGCCGGCATCGCTTCGCTGGCCAACGCCACCGGCAGCCAGGTGATCGCGGCCGTGGTCCTGTTGCCGTTGGCCTTGCCCGAGTTGCCGCACGCTGCGCAGGCCATCAGCTTGCAGGGCACGGCGGCCGTTCTCATCCTCGGCGTGCTGTGCACCGGCTTTGCCTACGCCTTGTTCTTCCACCTGATCGCCAGCGAAGGCAGCAGCAAGGCGATTACCGTAACTTTTCTTGTGCCTGCAACCGCGTCAATTTGGGCGTGGATTTTTCTGGGAGAGCCGATCACCGTGGGCACGGTGAGCGGGATAGGGTTGGTGTTGTGCGCGACGGCGTTGGCGTTAAGGCCGGGGAAGGTGGCGACGGAGAACGCTGCGATGGAACGTCACATTTCTCGGTGAGCGGTGCAGGCAGCGGATTTGAAATTACAAGCGGGGCCGTCTTCAACGTGGAAGCGGCAGTATCGCAGCTCAAAAGCAGTTAGTGGCGGACCGGTCCTAAAAAGCGAGAGAGGGACATTTCTTATCGCTGATAATCCAGCTTGATTTGAAAATGTAGAACATGCCCGCTCTTCACAAAGCTCTTTCTCTCCTTTTTTTTCTCGTTCCAACGGCCATGGCCTTTGCCCAATGCAAGGTGATTCCGTTGGCGTACCCGCTTGAACAAACCGCCGAGTTGCAGCCAGAGCTGGGTTGGGATAGAGCTGCTGCGCCTTCCCCCTACCGCGTTCAGCTACAGGTTCGCTCTCCGGAAGGAGGCAATCTCTGGAGCGTCGATACCTTGGTGAATGAGGCTGCATACCGGCCCCCGCGCGCACTGACCAGGACAACGGCGAGCGTGAAGGCGCTCATCACCTCAGGGTGCGAAAGGTTGACGCAGGAAGATCTGGAGGCCACGAGCGCCGCATTTTTTGTCGATGTGACGCGGCATTGTCCGGTACCGGAGAAGGCTGCTTTCGATCCCGTCTCCAAAAAGGTGTCGTGGTCTACATTGCCTGAGTATCGCCGGATGGAGATGTTTGCTTACAGCATGAAAGACGGCCGCCTGATCGAAAAACAGGCAGCAGTCGCCGGATCGGCGCTGGTATTGCAAACGAGAGAGGATGTTGTCCTTGCGCTGCGTCCTTCATGCCAAGAGGTGGACGGGCAGGTCTATCTTTTGCCTGCGGCTGCCGTGCTTGGTGGCGGGGAAACCGCGCCCCGGTAAAGGCTCCCCACCACCTTGCTCGCCACCGCGCGGCCGAGTTCCAAACCCGCTTCGTTGTCGGAGCGAATATGAATCCCGCCGTACAGCCGGGACAAGGCTGCTTCTTCAGCTGAAGCTTGAAGCCGTGCACGATCCCCAGGGAAGTAAGCGGCAAGGATTGCCGAAGCAGCTCCGGAAACAGTGGCGTGCCCGGACACATAGGCCGGAAACGGCGGCGTCAGCAGCAAGGGCATGAAGTCGGGCGCCAGCTTGGCGTGGATGGCCGTGATCGGACGTTGCGTCCACCAGGTGAACTTGGCACGCCAGCAAGCGATGAAGGCGTCCAACATCCCTACATTCATTGCCGCCAGAACTTTCACGGTGTCTTCGTCCGAGAGCTGCCAGTCGGCTGCGGATGACAGCACGATCTTGTTCCAGACGCCGGGCGGGGTAACAGTTCCCTGATCCAGATTCCAGCGGCGTGCAATTTCCTTCTGTCCATTCGTAAGCTGCCGGAAGGTCTGGAGTACCTCAGCCATTTCACCCAACTCCTGTTCGCTGTCAGGAGGAGGTGGGGGAGGCGGCTGAACTTCGCTTCCATCTTTCAACACCCAGGTTTTCCACTCCCCAGCCATGGCTTCCGTTGGCGTGATGATTCGTAGGGGAGGCGCTTCCCGCCACTGGCCTTCCTGAAATGGTGGACGGCTGTTCACAGCCCAGATCCGCTCGGCCCCATCGTTCCACGCCCTGATGCGCACGGCTTCGAGGATGGTGCTTGCCACCTTTTCCACCTGTTTCTGTTCGCCTTCGCTCAGGCTCATTTCACTTTTGTGGATGAGGGCGATGCCCTCCGCTTCCAGTTTTCCAAACGCCTCTTGCGGGTACAAAAAGGCCAGCACGCACGAAGCGGTGCGATGCGCGGCTGCCTTGCGTACAGCGGGACGTTCTGGACTGGCGAGAAGCAGGGCGTCGTGCATGGCCACGTGCACATAAGCGAGTGCTCGCGCTGCGCGCAGGGGATTCTGGCGGTACTTGATAACGAGGCTGAGGGTGCGTTCGGTCCAGCTCGTCAAGGGAGAGACAACAGGCCCAGGGGGATTGGCCTCTTGCGAGGAAACACTTGGCTTCAGTAGGACGATGCCCGGCAGCCAGGGCTGCGCGGACTCCTCAAGCAAAGACGCGGCATGTGCCAAGAAGGGCGCAAAAGCCAATACGGCGGTTGCAGCTGCACGTCGCAGCGAAAGAAATGGCAATGCTTTAAAGATAACCATGGCAAGCGCCGGATCATGCCACGGCAGCAAGGCAAGTTATTAAAAAAGCACTCTCGTGCCAAAAAGATATTTTCCTTGCGCTCGCTGTAACAACTACTTACACTCCGCCGGTTTCCAAAATGTCATTGACGAAAATCAAACAGATTTTGGGTGCGATCCGCGCCATACACGATGGTCAACGAAAAGAAAATTCGGCGCGGTACTTTCAGGAGCTTGGCGAAAGCCGCCGTCCTCATCTTGGCTTTTGCCTCGCCGGCTTTTGCCGCCCTTGAGCGCTACGACTACGACGCCATCGGACGCCTCATTCGCGTCATCGACGAGAAGGATCGCGTTACCGAGTACACCTACGATGCCGTCGGCAATATCCTCAAAGTCGATACCGGCGGCACCGGCTCCGCCCTTGTTCCCGTAATCAGCGGCATTTCCCCCTCCGCCCTGCGCCGTGGCGAAGCCAAGACCGTG
>DATBUE010000313.1:0-3312 GCA_036516375.1 Noviherbaspirillum sp.
AAGCCGCCGTGATTGCCAACCGATCTGACTGTCAATTAAAACGCCGCGATCCCAGTCTGCGCGCGCCCAAGAATCAGCGCATGCACATCGTGCGTGCCTTCGTAGGTGTTCACCACTTCCAGGTTCACGAGGTGACGAGCCACGCCGAATTCGTCGCTGATGCCATTCCCACCCATCATGTCGCGCGCCAGGCGCGCAATGTCGAGTGCCTTGCCGCAGGAATTGCGCTTCATGATCGAGGTGATCTCGACCGCGGCCATGCCTTCATCCTTCATGCGACCCAGGCGCAAACAGCCTTGCAGGCCGAGCGTGATTTCGGTTTGCATGTCGGCCAGCTTCTTCTGGATCAACTGGTTCGCCGCCAGCGGCTTGCCGAACTGTTTGCGATCCAGCACGTACTGGCGGGCGCGGTGCCAGCAATCCTCAGCCGCACCGAGTGCACCCCAGGCGATGCCGTAACGCGCGGAGTTCAAGCAGGTGAACGGGCCTTTCAAACCACGCACTTCGGGGAAAGCGTTTTCTTCGGGGCAGAACACCTCATCCATCACGATCTCGCCGGTAATCGAGGCGCGCAGGCCGACCTTGCCGTGGATCGCGGGAGCGGAGAGCCCCTTCCAGCCCTTTTCCAGCACGAAGCCGCGAATCGCACCTTCATCATCCTTGGCCCAGACGACAAAGACATCGGCGATCGGGCTGTTGGTGATCCACATCTTGCTGCCTGTCAGGCTGTAGCCGCCCTCGACTTTCCTGGCGCGCGTGACCATGGAGCCGGGGTCGGAGCCGTGGTTGGGTTCAGTCAGGCCGAAGCAGCCGATCCATTCGCCGGAAGCCAGCTTGGGCAGGTATTTCTGCCTGGTTTCTTCGCTGCCGAATTCGTAGATCGGCACCATCACCAGCGAGGATTGCACGCTCATCATCGAGCGGTAACCGGAATCGACGCGCTCCACTTCGCGCGCGACCAAGCCGTAGCTGACGTAGTTCAGACCGGAGCCGCCGTACTGCTCGGGAATCGTCACGCCCAACAGGCCCAGCTCGCCCATCTCGCGGAAGATGGAAGGGTCGGTCTGTTCGTTGCGGAAGGCTTCCAGCACGCGCGGCAACAGGCGCTCCTGGCAGTAGGCACGGGCCGAGTCCTGCACCATGCGTTCTTCGTCGGTCAGCTGTTCACTCAACAGCAGCGGATCGTCCCAATGGAATTGCGCCTTCCGCGCAGGTGCCTGTGCATTCATCGATTGCCTTCCTTTGAAAATCCAGTAGCGGTTCGCAAGGTCTGCGAACCGGGTTCAGACCACGCCTTCGCGCCGCAGCGCTGCGATGCGTTCTTCGCTCAATCCAAGAAAACGCCTGAGCATTTCGTCACCATGCGCGCCCGGCAGCGGGGCCGGTTCGTCATACTGCGCAGGGGTGCTGCTGAACTTGATCGGGAAACCGGGTGCACGCACCGCGGTTTCCTCTTTCGACAAGGGATGAATGACGCGCTGGATCATGCCGCGCTCCTGCAGATGCGGCCAGGCCAGCACATCGTCGATGGTGCGCACGCGGCTGCAGGGAATGGCGACGGCGTTGAGCTTGTCGAGCAAGTCGGCGCTATCGAATTCGCGCGCCCAGTCGCCGACCAACTTGTCGATCACGTCGTTGTTCGCAATGCGCCAGCCGAGCTTGAGCATCGACGGGTCTTCCTTCAAGTCGGCGCGGCCCATCACGTCGAGCAGCGCCAGCCAGTCGGCATTGGTGGCGGCACCGATCGTGACCCAGCCATCGCGCGAGCGGTAGGTGTTGAACGGAGAGAAACGCATGATGCGATTGCCCTGGCGTGCGGCGAGGCCAAGTTCGCGGTAGCAGTCGAGCGGCTCGTCGAACAGCAGCGAGAACAGGCAATCCACCATCGACACATCAACCGCCTGGCCAACACCGGTGCGCGCACGGTGATACAGCGCCGAGACCACGCCCATCGCAGAGAACACGCCGGCAATGCCATCCGACAGCGGCGAGCCGGCCTTCAGCGGCGCACCATCGGGTTCGCCGGTGATGCTCATCAAACCGGAGGCGGCCTGCACCATCAAGTCGTAGGCCTTCAGGTTCGCATCGCTGCCGCTGGAGCCGTAGCCGGTCAGCGAGCAATAGACGATGCGCGGATTCCAGCTCTTCAGCGTGTCGTAGTCGATGCCAAGGCGTTGCGTGACGCCGACGCTGAAGTTCTCGACCACCACGTCGGCCTGCTCGACCATCTGGCGGAACAGTTCACGCCCCTGCGCGCTCTTGAGATTGAGCGTCATCGATTTCTTGTTGCGCGCGCGCTTGGCGTAGGCGATGCCGACATCCTGCTCGCAGCTGCGCTGCAGCGAGACGCCGCCGGGGCCGACGAAGGGCGGCGAATCGACGGTCGGGTCGCCCGCGCGCGGATCGTCGATCTTGATCACCTCGGCGCCCATGCCGGCCAGCAGCAGCGTGCACTGCGGTCCGGAGAAAAAGCGCGTCAGATCGAGGACTACGGTTCCCGCCAGTATCTTTTCCATGATCTCGATGTCCACCTTGTCCCGCCGTGCGGAACGGATGCCTGCAGGTCGAAGCGCGCTTCACATACACGCACACGCAGGGCCGGCAACAGGCATCAGGCTGACAACGCCGCTGCAGACCTCCTGGCGGAAGATCGTACACAGCGGGTGCGCGCCCGAATAATAGGGATTCGAGATCGGGGTATAGGGGAAGCTTATGTTTGCGGCGGCGCGGCCCGGACAGCGCCGGGCCAGGTGCCGGATTCGACGAGTTCGCCGACGACTTCGGGAATGAGATTGAAGATGACTTGCGCGGCCGTGCTCAGCGCAACAGTTTCGTAGGAACAGAGGGAGACGCGGCGCAATGCGTTGTCGTCGTCGAGCCTGCGTGCACGCAGGCGCAAGGTATCGGACACGTTCGAGATTGCTGACAGCGTGGTGATCGTGGCGCCAATACCGGCCGAGACCACCGATGCGATCGTGGACAGCGAATCCATCTCGGCCAGCATGGGCAGCGACAGCCCGCGCCGCGCGAACAGCTCGTCGATCAGCTGACGCGTCGCATTCGCGGCGCCGGGCAGCACAAAGGATTCCCGGGCCGCTTCCTCCAGCGATACATCTTCGGCCGCGTCCTCGCCGGAGCCCGTGGTAACCAGGTACAGCTCCTCGTCCAGCAGCGGCAGCAAATGCATGTGCCCCGAGTGGCGGTTGCGCTCGAACAGGATCGACATTTCTATCCGGCCGTTGGCAACCAGCTCTTCGAGGTGGCCGCTCAGGCTCTCGGTGATCTGCAGATGGATGTCCGGGTAACGGTTCT
>DATBUE010000314.1:0-7660 GCA_036516375.1 Noviherbaspirillum sp.
ACGCGGCCGTCGCGGCGGATGGTCAGGCGCAGCAGCTTGGACAGGGCGTTGACGCAGGAGACGCCGACGCCGTGCAGGCCGCCGGAGACCTTGTAGGAATTCTGGTCGAACTTGCCGCCGGCATGCAGCTCGGTCATGACGATTTCAGCGGCGCTGCGCTTGGGGTCGTGCTTGTCGTCCCACTTGATGCCGGTCGGGATGCCGCGGCCGTTGTCGGTGATCGAGATCGAGTTGTCGGCGTGGATGGTGACGTGGATCTCGGTGCAGTGGCCGGCGAGCGCTTCGTCGATCGAGTTGTCGAGCACTTCGAAGACGAGGTGGTGCAGGCCCGTGCCGTCAGAGGTGTCGCCGATGTACATGCCGGGACGCTTGCGCACGGCCTCCAGGCCTTCGAGGATCTGGATCGAGGAGGCAGAGTACTGGCTCTGCGGTTGCTCGCGCGGGGTTTCCGGAGTTTCTTGAGGGAGTGCGGACATGGGTACCTTCTGAAAGAACGGGTGGTGCTGTTCGTGCTTTGACTACAGGCTCCTTCCCCCTTTTAGGGGGAAGGTTGGGATGGGGGTGGGGAGTTCGAGCTGGCGGAGTCGCTAATTCAACCTCACTACCCCCACCCTAGCCCTCCCCCTGCAAGGGGGAGGGAACCGGGCAGTCGTATTTTTCTACTTCCTAAAATGCAGCAAAGGGGCGCGCCCTATCGCGTCGCCCCCTTGTTGTTCATTCCTTATCCAATCAAATCCGCATCGGCATGACGACGTACTTGAAGTCCGCGTTGTCCGGTACGGTAATCAGCGCCGACGAATTCGCGTCGCCGAGCGCTATGTTCACGTTGTCGCTCTTCAAGTTGCCGAGCACGTCGAGCAGATAGGTGACGTTGAAACCGATGTCGACGCTGTCGCCGCCGTAATCGATTTCAAGTTCTTCGACTGCTTCTTCCTGATCGGCGTTGGTCGAGCTGATCTTCAGGCTGCCGGGGGCGATGATCCAGCGCACGCCCTTGAACTTATCGCTCGTCATGATGGCCGCGCGCTGCAGCGACTGCTGCAAAGTCTGGCGGTCGATCGTGAAGTTGTTCTTGTAACCCTTCGGGACCACGCGTGTGTAGTCCGGGAACTTGCCTTCGACCAGCTTGGAGATCAGTTCGATGTCGGCGAAGGTGAGCTTGACTTGGTTGTTGGCGATTTCGAGCTGGACTTCGGCGTCCAGGTCTTCCAAGAGGCGCTGCAGTTCGAGGATGGTTTTGCGCGGGATGATGACTTCCTGGCGCTCGAAGTCCTGCTCGGTTTCGACTTGGCAGAAGGCGAGGCGGTGGCCATCGGTGGCGACCGCAATCACGTTCTTGCCGTCGACGACCAGCAGCAGGCCATTCAGGTAGTAGCGAATGTCTTGCTGGGCCATTGCGAAGTGCACCATGTTGAACAGGTGCTTGAGCGTCTTCTGCGGCAGTGTGACCTTGGCGTTGAACTGTTCGGCCTGCTGCACGGTCGGGAATTCTTCCGCGGCCAGGGTCTGCAACGCGAAGCGGCTCTTGCCGGCCTGGATGGTCATGCGCTTGTTAGCCAGCGTGAGCGAGACGTCCTGGGAGTCGGGCAGTGCGCGCAGGATGTCGAGCAGCTTGCGCGCGGCGACCGTGGTGGCGGCGACCTCACCGCCGGAGCCGACTTCGGCGTGCGTGGTGATCTGCACTTCGATGTCGGTGGAGAGGAATGAGACTTTCTCGCCTTCCTTGCGGATGAGGATATTGGCCAGAATCGGCAATGTGTGCCGACGCTCGACAATACCGCTCACGATCTGCAGCGGGCGCAGAAGCGTGTCTCGTGGGGCCTTGACCAATTGCATGCTGTTTGTCCTTGTAGTGGTTAAGACGTGCTTTCGCGGGAAAAAACAGGGCTTGGGAAGCAGCGTCGCATCGGGTCAAATCTTCGGCGCGACAGGGCCTCTATTTTGACAGAAATCAGGGAGAGTTCTGGAGTTTGGGCAAGGGGATTTTTAATGGTTTGGCAATGTTGGGAGCGTTCGGGGTCGATTCAGACGCAGGCCGGACTAGGCGCGCCCAAATTCACCCCTGCCCTGTCATTCCCGCGCAGGCGAGAATCCAGTCCACCGCTTGATGCGCGACTCGGGGTGTCGCCACCGTACTCAGCTTCGATTTCTGGGTTCCCGCCTGCGCGGGAACGACAGGTAGGTGGGTCTTAGGTGGGTCTCATTTCCGCTTTACCTCCGAGCCCGCCGCCCAGAAATTATTCACACCCTCTTAAGCGCCTGTGGATAAAGTTGTGCACAAGCCTGTGTGCAGGCATTGGACAAATTCCTAGCCCTTGAGCGTTTGCTCCAGTACATGCAGCTCGTGGTTCACTTCAGGGTTCTTGGCGCGGTCTGCCGCAATCTTGCGCACGGCGTGCAGCACGGTGGTGTGGTCGCGCCCGCCGAAGAGTTCGCCGATTTCCGGCAAGCTCTTTTGTGTGAGCTCCTTGGCAAGATACATCGCGATCTGGCGAGGTCGGGCAATGTTGGCCGGGCGCTTTTTGGAATACATGTCGGCGATCTTGATGCCGAAGAAGTCGGCGACGGTCTTCTGGATGTTCTCGACCGAAATCTGGCGGTTTTGCACTGAAAGCAAGTCTTTCAGGGCGTCCTTGACCACATCGATAGTGATGTCTTTGCCGTGGAAACGTGAATACGCAAGGATTTTGCGCAACGCGCCTTCCAGCTCGCGCACGTTCGAGCGCAGGTGCTTGGCGACGAAAAACGCGACATCGTCGGAGAACACCACGCCTTCGGACGCGGCCTTTTTCAGCAGGATCGCGACCCGCATTTCCAGCTCGGGCGGCTCCACCGCGACAGTCAAACCGGAGTCAAAACGGGAAATCAGGCGGTCATCCATGCCGCTGATTTCCTTCGGGTAGGTGTCGCTCGTGATGATGATTTGCTTCTTGGCGGCAATCAGCGCTTCGAACGCATAGAAGAATTCTTCCTGGGTGCGGCTCTTGCCGGCGAAGAACTGGATGTCGTCAATCAGCAACAGGTCGAGCGAGTGGTAATAGCGCTTGAAGTCGTCGAAACCCTTGCGTTGGTAAGCGGTCACTACGTCGCGAACGTACTGCTCTGCGTGGATGTAGCGAATCTTCGCGTTCGGATTCTCGACCAGCACCTGGTTGCCGATGGCGTGGATCAAGTGGGTCTTGCCCAAGCCCACCCCGCCGTACAGGAACAGCGGGTTGTAGGAAATGCCCGGGTTGTTGGCCACCTGGATCGCGGCGGCGCGGGCCAACTGGTTGGCCTTGCCGGTGACGAAACTGTCGAAGGTGAGTGCCGGATTGATCTTGCTTTGCTCGCGGCGTGCGCCGGTGTCGATCATCATGTCGACCCGATCCGGCGCTGCACCCAGCAGCTCGGCGATGCCGCTGGCGTTGCCCATCTGGCTGTTTGACCCAGCCGATGCGGACGCTGCCGGGGCCGAGGGGGCGGGCTTGCGTGCCACGTTCGTGCGGGGATCGAGGACGAATTGCACTTCCACCGGCCCTTCCCAGAACTGGGTGGCCAGGGATGTGATGCGACTGGCGAACTGGGTCTTGACCCAGTCCAGCTTGAAACGGTTGGGCGCGGCGATGCGCAAGCGACCATCCTCGTAATCGAGCGGTGCGAGCGGCTTGATCCAAGCGCTGAATTGCTGAGGTGTCAGTTCTTGCTCGAGCATGGCCGAGCAACTCTGCCAAAAATCTTCCATGTCTTGTTTGGTCTCTGATGCGCGGGAAACGGACCTCGGGACGCTGCCTTGGGTCATCGACTGGCCGTGTTTCGGCAGAGGTGGCGCGGCTGGCGGCGGCCAGGCAAGGCGTCAAAAACCGGTGTCGAAACAGCAAGTGGGCGCCCTGAGCCGGCCGCGCGGGAGGGCTATTCTATATCCGAAGCCGGCGAGTTATCCACAGGAGCGCGGCGAAAATGTCGGAAAAAAGTGCTTGCAAACGCCGGGGGTTTGGACGTAGTAGCGGCAGGGAAAATTGCTGCATTGCGAAGGGTTGCGGCAATCCCTTCGCAGCCTTCCGCCAGGGCCGATGAACGCATCGCCATCAGGTGATCGGGTGCGTGCCGCGGGAACTGCAAATCTTGCCGTTCTGGCGCCACCCCTGCGTCCGCCACTTCTGGTGCGCGCCTAAGTAATTGACACACAAGCAGATTCTCGTGTCTAATCGCGGGTTCACTGCCTGTTGCGTTTTGCGTTCCCACCAAAACTAGAATGGGCCGTCGTGATCTCCCCCACCCATTTCTGCAAGCGAGAACAAGATGAAACGTACCTATCAACCTTCCGTTACCCGCCGCAAGCGTACCCACGGTTTCCGCGTTCGCATGGCTACCCGTTCGGGCCGTGCCGTCATCAACGCTCGTCGCGCCAAGGGTCGCAAGCGTCTGGCTGTCTAAGCCAGGCTGCATCCGGGCCGCAAGCGCAGCAGGACATCAGGTTCCGCAGCGCAAGCGGCCAACCGAGGCAGAATCATTGGCCAAACAGCCACAGACCAAGCCACATGGCTTCCCGCGCGAGAAGCGCATCTTAAAAACGGATGAGTTTTCATCCGTTTTTCATTTGCGGCCCGTGCATCGGTCGACACACTTCGTGCTGTACGCCCGCAAGAGCGAACTGCCGCAGGCCCGCCTAGGCGTTGTTGCGGCCAAACGCTTCGCTCCGCGCGCGGTGACGCGCAATACGATCAAGCGCATTGCGCGCGAAATCTTCCGGCTATCTTCCCTGTCCGCCTACGACTGCATTCTCCGTCTGTCCAGGCCGGTCAATGCCAAGTCCGATCCCGCGACCACCCGCGGATTGAAAGCCGTCCTGCATCGCGAGCTGCAGGACTTGCTGCGACGGCCCCTGGATAGCGCCGCGCGCAGCGAAAAGCACAGCGGAGCGCCGCGGTGAAAACCCTTTTGCTGCTACTATTGCGCGCGTACCAGACGGCAATAAGCCCTTTGCTCGGGCCCAATTGCCGGTTCTACCCGACCTGCTCGGCCTATGCAGCCGAAGCCATCCGGGTACACGGTGCGGCCCGGGGCAGTTTTCTCGCGGCGCGGCGCCTGTGCAAGTGTCACCCGTGGCATCCGGGCGGATTCGATCCGGTTCCCGGCTCGGCGGACGACGACTCCGCCTGCTGCCATCGCCACTGATATTCCCTCACGCTTTAATCGCTCTCGCTAACTAATCAGATATGGATATCCAACGTACCATCCTGTGGATCGTATTCTCGTTGTCGCTGCTTCTGCTGTGGGACAACTGGATGCGGTATACCGGCAACCAGTCGATGTTCTTCCCGAACACGAGCGAACAGGCCGCGCCGGCCGCAGGAGGTAAGGAGTCCCCACGCGCGCGGAACGATGTGCCGCAAGCGAGCGTCCAGCCTCCGGCTCCGGGCGCAGTACCGGCGGCGGCCCCGCAGAAGAGCGGCGAGACCGTGACCATCACGACCGACCTGTACAAGGCCGAGATCGATACGCTGGGCGGGGAAGTGCGTCGCCTGGAATTGCTGCAGCACCGCGACACCTTCGACCCCACGCGCAACGTGGTGCTGCTCGACAGCAGCGGCAACCGCACCTATGTGGCCCAGACGGGCTTGATCGGCGGCCCCTTCCCGAACCACCGCTCCCCGTTCTCCGTGCGCCCCGGCCCGCGCGACCTGCAGGGAGAGCAACTGCAACTGGTGCTGGAATCGACCCAGAACGGCGTGACGCTGGTGAAGACCTATACCTTCCATCGCGGCCAGTACACGATCGATGTGAAGCACGACGTGGTCAACAACAGCGGCGCGGCAATTTCGCCCTCGGTCTACCTGCAGATCCTGCGCGATGGCAGCAAGCCGGCCGGCGAATCGGCGTTGTACCAGACCTTCACCGGCCCGGCAGTCTACAGTCCGCAGGAGAAATTCCAGAAGCTCGACTTCGAAGACATCGCCGAAGGCAAAGCGCGCCATGTGAAGCAGGCCGACCAGGGTTGGGTGGCGATGGTGCAGCATTACTTCGTCAGCGCCTTCATTCCGCCCAAGGATGTGCCGCGCGAGTACTACACGCGCCGTGTGGACAACAACCTGTACGCGGTCGGCGCCATCGTCCCGCTGGGCAGCGTTGCACCGGGTGCCACCGCTTCCTCGGCTTCGCGACTGTATGTCGGTCCGCAGGAATCGGCGCGCCTGGAAGAGGTGGCCAAGGGCCTGGACCTGGTCAAGGATTACGGCTGGCTGACCATGCTGGCGCGACCGATCTTCTGGCTGATGGACCAGATCCACAAGGTCATCAACAACTGGGGCTGGACCATCATCGCCCTGACCGTGCTGATCAAGCTGCTGTTCTTCCCGCTGTCCGCTGCCAGCTACCGCAGCATGGCCAAGATGCGTACCGTTACGCCGAAGATGCAGGCCATTCGCGAGCGGCACAAGAACGAGCCGCAGAAGATGAACCAGGCAATGATGGAGCTGTACAAGACCGAGAAGATCAATCCGCTCGGCGGCTGCCTGCCGATCCTGGTGCAGATCCCGGTCTTTATCGCGCTGTACTGGGTGTTGCTGGCCTCGGTCGAGATGCGCAATGCGCCGTGGCTGTGGATCAACGACCTGGCCTCGCCCGATGTCCTGCTGGGCAGCTACAACATATTCGGCTACCACTTGACCATCGGTCTCCTGCCGATCATCATGGCCATCACCATGTTCATCCAGATGCGCTTGAACCCGACCCCGCCGGACCCGATCCAGGCCAAGGTCATGATGCTCATGCCGGTCGTGTTCTCGGTGATGTTCTTCTTCTTCCCGGCCGGCCTGGTGCTGTACTGGGTGGTCAACAACATCCTGTCGATCGCGCAGCAGTGGGTGATCACGAAGAAGATCGAATCCGGCAAGGCAGCATAAGACACGCCGCCGTGATGAAAAAAGACCCGCGCTGCGGGTCTTTTTTTATGGTGCTGTCGATTGCGTCGCGAGAGCGGATTCGCCCTGACTGGCTCAGTCGAGGCCGAGGCGGATTGCTCATGCAACAAGGCGCGGCGACGCGACATGGCGGGTGCCATGGCAAGGAGCCGCAACGCCATGCCGTGAGCAAGCCGTCCGGCAGCGGTAGCGTGATCAGTTCAGTTCGCGCAGGTCGGCGAGGGGAGCACGGCCGAAGGCGTCGCTCAACAGGAAGTCGACCAGGCGGTTTGCACTCTGCGTCGGATCGGCCAGATTACCGTCGCGCTTGAGGTCGTCAAAGCGCGAGTGCATAGGGAAGTCGTGCGGGCTGGCGGCGCGGATTTGAGCTTGCATGTCGGTATCGAGCACGCCCGGCGCGAGACTGCAGATGCGCAGGTGCGGCGTGTCGTCGAGCGCGACGGACAGCGCGTGGTGGTCGAGTGCTGCCTTGGTGGCGCAATAGATGCTCCAGCCCGGATAGGCTCGGCGGCCTGCGCCGCTGGAGACATGCAGGATGCGCTTTTCGGCTTCCTCGGGGGCGGCGCGCATCAGCGCGCTCGACAGTAGCAGCGGTGTGGCGACATTGAGCGTGACCGCGCGCGCGATGGCGGCCGATTCCTGCGCTGCCAGCGGACCCATCGGTTGCACGACGCCGGCATTGTTGATCAGCAGGGCCGTACGTGCGTCGACCAGGAAATGCGCGAGTGCGCCGCTGTCTATCCATTCGGCGATTGCGG
>DATBUE010000315.1:0-1804 GCA_036516375.1 Noviherbaspirillum sp.
AGCCCGGCGCCGCCTGGTCGATCACGCGGCTGCCCCAGGCTTCATTCGTGCCGCGCAATGCGCCGGGCGGCAAGTCGCGATACCAGGCGCGGGAGGGCTGCACCTCGCCCAGCGACACATAGGCAAACAGTTGATGTCGCCCGTCGGACTCAGCGCGCGCATGGGGGCGCGGGTCCGGTACGTGGTCCGGCTCGACCACCGCCACATCGAATGCGGCCAGGTCGGCCAGCGGGGGATTGGGGCCGTAGTAGAAGGCGATCGAATCGAGCTTGGCGGCATCACTGGCTTCGCCCTGCAGAGGCAGCAACATGGCCGCAAGCAGCAAGGCGGGTAAGGCGAGCCACCGGGAGAACGCGAATGTCATGCGCCGGATGCCCCCGGCAAGTCGTGCGGGCAGAACCGGACGCGAACACCTTCTCGCACTTTGCAAGGGGAAAAGGAATACGCTTGGCACCCCGTGCCCTGGAGCAGGGAAGTCCAGTTTTTCAGCATCCATGCCTCGTGGTAGGGCCAGCGCGAGGAGCAGCGTCAAGCCGCGCTGGTAGGCAATTATTCCTCTCGGAAAAACAGCCGCCATTGTAAGCAAAAGTAAGTACTTGTGAACAAGAATGCATCACTTGCGGACAACAGACGCGCGCATGAGTTGCGACATGGGTACAGCGAGGCCGGTGACCTGCCTGTCGGCGTGACGTGACACGCTTTGGGACGCGGCACCGGCGTTGCATCGGTGCCACGACGGGTACGGAACATCATGGATGTCCGGGCGTGGCCTGCTCCTTCGCTACGCCGTCCGCGAGGCTTGCGCGCGCTCTTGATATTTCATGGGAGGGGCCGCGATCCGCTGGGGCCGAGTTGCAACGCGATTCCTGCCGGCAGTTGCAGGGCAGGGGTGTGCGTCCTATCCGTAGACGATCTCGTCAAACAAGCCAGCCTGCACGATGCAGTCCGCGGCTTCCGCATCGATGTCGGAGGCATCGCCGTTCTGTACCGCCTGAACGATGATCTCGCGAATGGCAGGGGCGACTTCCACTTCTCCCCCTGCGATACGGCTAATGGCATCGGCCACGTCCTGCAGATCCAGGGTTCCGCCTTCGGAGGGATTCTTGGCGGCATGGAAGCTGGCGGAAGTGTAAAAAGGTTCCTCCTCGTCGGCATCGTCATCGTCTTCGAGGTAGTCCGAAACGTCGAAATCGCGGGGGCGGGCCGCGTCATCCGGCTCATCCGAACGCGACTCCGTGCTGACATCCGCCCAATACGAGCAGCCTCCTTCGACTGCCGTAGCAAGTACGTGCGACAGGAATTCATCCGTCACTTCGTGACTGACACCCTCGATATCGATCGTAGTCCGTGCTTTCATGTTGCCCTTCGTGTTGTTTGTCGTCATATCGCCGCTCGCATGCCTGCGCCTGGCAAGCGAACAATATCTTTCGCTACGAGGGGAATTTGTTGAAATTAGTTCGCGGATACGGAATCCAAGAATGATGGAAATCCAGTTCCTGGGGACTTCAGCAGGTACGCCGACCAAAACCAGAAACGTCTCCGCGCTCGCCATCCGCTCGCTGGACTCCAGGAGTTGGTACCTGGTCGATTGCGGTGAAGGGACGCAGCATCGAATCCTGCACACACGGCTTTCGCTACGTAGCTTGGGCGCCATCTTCATCACCCATGTGCACGGCGATCACTGTTACGGGCTTCCGGGCCTGTTGGCCAGTGCCGGCATGCACAAGCGGACAGACGAGTTGTCCATCATCGGGCCACTGGCCATCCAGGGCTTCATCAAGGGAGTGCTGGACACAACCCGGCC
>DATBUE010000316.1:0-5663 GCA_036516375.1 Noviherbaspirillum sp.
TGCATCATCGATCCGAATGTGCGCTGGAAGGTGGAACCGAAGGCGCTGGCCAGCCAGGGCAAGCACACGCCTTTTGCAGGATATGAATTGAGTGCGCAGGTGCAGGCCACCTTGGTGGGCGGACGGATCGCGTTCCGTCGCAGCTAATCCATGGCCGTGCCAGGCATCCTGCGCCTGCTACGTTTGGTGCTGCATCTGTTGCGCGGGCTGTTGACCTGCGCCTTCGTGTTCCCCTTTGCTGATGCGCCTGCGCGCGGCAGGCACGTGCAGCGCTGGTCCCGGACGCTCTTGCGCATCTGCCGTGTGGAATTGCGGAGCACACAGTCCGCATTTGCTTCGCATGCGCTGATCGTTGCGAACCATATCTCCTGGCTCGATATCTTCGTCGTCAACGCGCTGCAGCCGAGCCGTTTCGTCGCCAAATCCGAAATCCGTGATTGGCCGCTGATCGGCTGGTTGTGCGAACAGGCCGGCACGATTTTCATCGCGCGCGGGCGCTTGCGTGATGTACGGCGGATCTATCAAGGTTTGGTCGAGCGCTTGCAGGCCGGCGAGCCGGTGGCCTTCTTCCCCGAAGGTGGAACATCGGAGCAAGGAAGCCTGCGCCCCTTTCATGCCAATCTATTCGAAGCCGCCATCGAGGCGCAGGTGCCGGTTCAGCCCTGCGCCCTGCAGTACCTGCAACCGGACGGTCACCTGCACATGGCGGTGAACTACGTCGACCCGATCACCTTTCTGCAAAGCCTGTGGATGATCGTCACTGCGGAATCGACGATCGTCGCCGAGCTGGCGATACTGAAGCCAATTCCTGTTGCTCCGCACGCGCACAGACGCGAGTTGGCCGACGCGGCGCGATCAGCGATTGCGGCCGCATTGCCGCTGTGCGGTCACGCTCAGATCGCTCCCGGCGCCTGATACTGCGGGCAATCCACCTGAATCACGCTGCGGTCCTCCAGACATACCGCAGTCAGCTTGCCGCCCCACAGGCACCCGGTATCGAGGCTGATCAGGTTCGGCTTCAGCATGAGCCCGAGCGTGGACCAGTGGCCGAACACCACCGTCACCTCCTGCGTCGCCCGCCCGGGTACTTCGAACCACGGTATGTATCCGTGTGGCGCTTCCAGGCCCTTCGAGGACAGATCCATTTCCCCGTCTACGCTGCAAAAGCGCAAGCGCGTCAAGGCATTGACGATGCAGCGCAAGCGATCTGCTCCGCGCAACCCGTCGTCCCAGCGCGCAGGCTGGTTGCCGTACATCTGGCGCAGGAACTGTATCCACTCCGCACCGCGCAGCACGGCTTCGACTTCCGCGGCGAGCGCGAGCGTCTGTGCGGCACTCCACTGCGGCAGCACACCCGCATGCACGATCAGATGATTGCGCTCGCTCAAAGCAAGTGGCTGGCTGCGCAACCAGCCTAGCAAGTCATCCCGGTCCGGTGCCTCAAGGATGTCGGTGATGGTGTCCGTGCGATGCGCCGGGCGGATGCCTGCGCTCACCGCAAGCAGATGCAGGTCATGATTACCGAGCACGACGCGCGCACGCGGCCCGAGAGCGCGGATCTGGCGCAGCGTCTGCAGCGAGCGTGGCCCGCGATTGACCAGGTCGCCGACGAAGATCAAGGCCGCGCGAGCATCCACCGCGTCGATTTTTCTCAGCAAAACATCCATGCGCTCCTGGCAGCCCTGGATGTCGCCGATCACATACGTCGTTGTCATCAATAAACGTTGTCGCGAAAAAAATTAGCCGCCTCGCGTTTGTTGAATGACAAAAGCGCGCGAGAGGGGGTGCTCTATAAATTGAGTGTCCGTCAGGCCACAAGGGTGCAAGCCCTTCCCAACACTCGCTTATATCATGCTCATTCCCATCATTCTTTCCGGCGGCGCAGGTACACGGTTATGGCCGGTCTCGCGCGAAGCGCATCCCAAGCCCTTCATGCGCATCGGCGGCGGCAAAAGCCTGATCGCGCAAACTTGCGAACGCGCCCAGCTCGCCAGCGGCGAGCAGACTGCCCTGATCGTCACTAACCGGGATTACTACCTGCGCACACGCGACGAACTGTCGCGTCAGGAGGTCAAGCCGCATTACCTGCTCGAGCCTGCAGGGCGCAACACGGCGCCTGCTGTAGCCGCTGCAGCGCTGTGGGCCATCAAGCAGGATCCGGAGGCCTGTCTGCTGGTGATGCCGGCCGACCATCTGATTACGGACAGCGAGCAATTCCGCGAAGCCGCAAAGTATGCCGAGATGCTGGCGCGCGACAATTTCCTCGTGCTGTTCGGCGTCAAGCCGACTGCGCCCGAGACCGGTTACGGCTACATCGAGATGGGCGACCAGGTCAGCCAGAAGGGAAGGGCAGTCAAGCGCTTCGTCGAAAAGCCCGACGCTGAGACCGCAACCACCTATCTCGCCCAGGGTAACTACGCCTGGAACAGCGGTATCTTCTGCTTCAAGGCCAGCGCCATTCTCGAAGCGATGCAAGCTCATTGCCCCGCCTTGCTGGACGCCTCAAGGCAAGTAATGGATGCCGCTACGACGACCGGCGACAAGACCGACTTGCCCGACAGCTTCGCCAAGCTTGAAAACATCTCGATCGATTACGCGGTCATGGAGAAGGCCGGCAACATCGCCGTTGTGCCCGCCGAGTTCAGCTGGAGCGACATGGGAGCATGGAATGCAGTGGCCGATGCCCTGCCTGCCGATGCCGACGGCAACAAGGCCAACAACTGCCAGCCCATCCTCATCGACAGCCACAACACCTACGTCGACTCCAAGGACCGTCTGGTCGCCGTGATCGGCCTGGACAACATATGCGTGGTCGACACACCCGATGCACTGTTGGTGGCCGACCGCTCCAAGAGCCAGGAAGTGCGGCAGGTGGTGAGCAAGCTCAAGGCCTCCGGCCACGAAGCGCACAAGATTCATCGCACCGCCGTGCGCCCATGGGGAACCTATACCGTGCTCGGCGAAGGCCAGGGATTCAAGATCAAGCGCGTGGTCGTCAAGCCCAAACAATCGCTCTCGCTGCAAATGCACCATCACCGCAGCGAACACTGGGTGGTCGTTTCCGGCACCGCGAACATCACCGTCGGAGAGAAGACCGTAATGATGAGCCAGAACGAATCCACCTACATCCCGATTGGCGCAACCCACCGCCTTGAAAACCCGGGCATTGTCGACCTCGTGCTGATCGAAGTGCAATGCGGCAGCTACCTGGGCGAAGACGACATCGTCCGCTTCTCCGACAGCTACGGCCGCACCTGATACCGAAGGACCAGCCTGATTGGCATCAGGCAAAACGAACAAACGAAAAGGAAACAAGCATGTTGATGAAATCGAAGACCAACAACAAAGTCGCATTGATCACCGGTGTGACCGGCCAGGACGGTTCCTACCTCGCCGAGCTGCTGCTCTCCAAGGGCTACCAGGTGCATGGCATCAAGCGCCGCAGCTCGCTCTTCAACACTGACCGTATCGACCATCTCTATCAGGACCCGCACGAGCAGGACGTGCGCTTCAAGCTGCACCACGGCGATCTGACCGACTCCACCAGCCTGATCCGCATCATCCAGACCGTGCAGCCGGATGAGATCTACAACCTCGCCGCGCAAAGCCATGTGGCTGTTTCGTTCGAGGAGCCGGAATACACGGCGAACTCGGACGCTCTTGGCGCCCTGCGCATCCTGGAAGCGATCCGCATTCTCGGTCTGGAGAAGAAGACCAAGTTCTATCAGGCCTCCACCTCCGAGCTGTACGGGCTGGTGCAGGAGATTCCGCAAAAGGAAACCACGCCTTTCTACCCACGCAGCCCCTATGCCGTGGCGAAGCTTTACGCCTACTGGATCACCGTGAACTACCGCGAGGCCTACGGCATGTACGCCTGCAACGGCATCCTGTTCAACCACGAAAGCCCGAATCGCGGCGAAACCTTCGTCACCCGCAAAATCACGCGCGCACTGGCCCGCATCAAGCTCGGGCTGCAGGATTGTCTCTACCTCGGCAACCTGAACGCCAAGCGCGACTGGGGGCACGCTCGTGATTACGTCGAGATGCAGTGGCTGATGCTGCAGCAGGATCAGCCGGAGGATTTCGTCATTGCCACTGGGGTGCAATACAGCGTGCGCGATTTCGTCAATGCCGCAGCGAAGGAGCTGGGCATGACGATCACTTGGCGCGGTGAAGGCGTGGAAGAAAAGGGATACGACGTGCACGGCAAGTGCATCGTTGCCGTCGATCCGCGCTACTTCCGGCCGGCAGAGGTGGAGACGCTGCTCGGTGACGCGACCAAGGCCAAGACCAAGCTGGGCTGGACGCCGCAGACGTCATTCGAGGACTTGGTGGCAGAGATGGTGCGCGAGGATTTGAAGACTGCCGAGCGGGATGAGTTGGTGAAGAAGCACGGGTATAACGTGTTTGCTTATCACGAATAGCAAAAACGGCAATTAAGCGTAAGGAAAGAGTTACACGCAGAGCCGCCGCCCTGTTTACACGGGGAGGCGGCTTTGTTGCCATCTGCAAGAAGGTGGTCTTAACAAAATTCGGCATAGTAGAATCTCGGGCTTTCCAACCCCTGCTGCCGGAACATGCCTCTCCACGCCTTGCCTCATCTGGACGGCCTACTCGCGCGCCTCGAATCCCGTACTGCCACGATTGGTATTGTTGGTCTGGGATACGTAGGTTTGCCCCTCATGCTTCGCTACGTCGACGCTGGTTTCAAGGTGCTCGGAATCGACATCGACGAAGACAAGGTCGCCCGGTTGAATCGAGGAGAGAGCTATATCGAGCATATTCCTGCAAAGGAAATCGATACAGCACGTGGCCGCGGCTTTGAAGCTACGACCGATTTTTCGCGCGCCAAGGAGCCGGACGCACTCATCATTTGTGTTCCCACCCCCCTGAATGCCTATCGTGAGCCGGATCTCAGTTTTGTCCTGAACACGACCGAGTCGCTGGTCGCCCATATGCGTCCCGGGCAAATTCTTTCCCTGGAAAGCACTACATATCCCGGCACTACCGACGAAGAATTAAAGCCCCGCCTTGAATCTCGTGGATTTGTGGTGGGTGAGGACGTATTCCTGGTGTTTTCTCCGGAGCGCGAAGACCCGGGCAACCCGGATTTCGAGACGCGAACCATCCCGAAAGTCTGCGGCGGCGCAACGCCCGCGTGTCAGAAGGCCGGCGTCGCGCTCTACAGTTCAGCAATCGATAAGGTCGTTCCCGTGAGCTCGACTCGTGCGGCTGAACTCACCAAGCTCCTGGAAAACATTCATCGCGCGGTGAATATCGGTCTCGTGAACGAGATGAAGGTCATTGCGGACAAGATGGGGATCGACATTCACGAAGTCATTCGTGCTGCCGCTACCAAGCCCTTCGGATTCACCGCCTACTACCCGGGACCAGGTCTTGGTGGTCACTGCATTCCCATTGACCCCTTCTACCTCACCTGGAAAGCCCGCGAGTACGGGCTCCATACGCGGTTCATCGAACTGGCTGGCGAAATCAATAGCGACATGCCGCACTGGGTAGTAAGCAAGCTGGCCGATGCCCTAAACGACCGAGCCCGTTCCATCAAGGGCAGCAAGATTTTGGTGCTCGGTATCGCCTACAAGAAGGACGTGGACGACATGCGCGAATCTCCGTCGGTCGAATTGATGGAAATCCTGCGCGAT
>DATBUE010000317.1:0-7432 GCA_036516375.1 Noviherbaspirillum sp.
CAATAACCAGGTAGTCCACCTGTGGGGCTACAAGAGCCTGGCCGATCGCGAGCAGCGCCGCGCCGAGCTGGACGCCGATCCCGACTGGATCGCCTACCGCGCCAAGAGTGCGGCCGCCGGAAACGTGCAGTACCAGGAAAACAAGATCCTGAAATCGGTGCCGTTCTCGCCGCTCTGAGAATCGAGAGGTACTTCCGTAAAGCCCGCCGGCACCTGCCGGCGGTGCTGTTCATGAACGCCTCGCTCTACCCATCCTGCAGGTTCAGAAATACAACGAAGAATGGTGTGTAAAGTCTTCCGGTGAAAGCGCTTTGGAAGGACACTAGTAGCCCTTCCTCGTGACACCGCACGAGAGACACTGGAGACGAGTAGATGTCCGAAATCAAGGAGTTGCCGAATTTTCTGGACTCGGATTTCGGGGGCGGAAAGGGCTCTTTTCTCTTCGACTTCGCACCCCTGCAACGACACACCGATATCCCGCGGCCTTTCCTGCACCGGCATGGCTACTATCACATCCTCTGGATGTCGCAGGCGCTGGGTGAACACCAGATCGACTTCGAGACTTATCCCATCCGGCGCAACTCGGTGTTCTTCCTGTCGCCCGGCCAAGTGCACGCATGGTCCTCGTCGATCGAAGCCGTCGGCTATGTGATGAACTTCAGCGCGGAGTTTTTCCTGCAGATGTTCCCGAAGATCGAGGACATGCTCGCATTCCCTTTCTTCCACATCACCAACTCCGATCCTGTGCTGTATCT
Source organism: Noviherbaspirillum sp. (assembly GCA_036516375.1). GTDB lineage: Bacteria > Pseudomonadota > Gammaproteobacteria > Burkholderiales > Burkholderiaceae_D > Noviherbaspirillum. The sequence goes on from DATBUE010000317.1 coordinate 756, forward strand.
CTCCGATGCCCAGCATGCGGAACTGCTGCCGCTAATGAAAGAGATCGAGGGCGAGTTCAATTCGGAGCTGGTCGGCCGGCACGACATCGTGCGTTCGCTATTGCTCATCCTGCTCACCCGCTTGCGTAGGCTGCACAAGCCAAGGCAGAGCGATCTTGCGCTCCCCAAGAGCTACATGCTGACCAAACGCTTCAAGCTGCTGATCGAACAGCGCTTCCTTGAACTTGGATCGGTACAGGATTACGCGACGCTGCTTCTTGTCACCGAACGCCGCCTGAACGAGGCAGTGAAAGGCACGACCGGCAAGACCGCAAGCCAACTCATCCACGAACGCATTCTTCTTGAAGCAAAGCGTCTGCTGGCCGAAACGGCGATGGACATTTCGGAAATCGCCTACCAACTCAATTTCGACGATCCGGCTTATTTCTGCCGCTTCTTCAAGAAACAAGTTGCGGCCACGCCCAGCGAATTCCGCAAGCGCTTCACCCTGCCATTCCAATAAGCGCACGAACCATGTTGCGCAGGTGATGCAGCCCTCTCTTGCAGGGAGAGGGCGATGCGCAGGCCAGACCGCCGCCTCTGCTTGACCGGCTCAGTCGCGCAGGCGCCGCGCTTCCAGGTTGGGTGCCAGCGCGATTACGGCCAGCACCAGCGCCAGCGGAATCGCCGATGTAAAACCCAGGTAGTTGAATCCGGCGGCGCCGCTCAGGCCGCCGACGAAGAAGGCGCCGATCAGCGAACCATGCACGCCCAGCCGTTCGCGGTTGGCCCGCACCTGCGGCGCAGAAGGCATTGCTCCGCCACGATTCCAATAGACCAGCTTGCCGAGTTCGATGCCGAAATCGGTGATCAGTCCGGTCACGTGCGTAGTGCGGATCTCGGCATTCGATACCTTGGTCACCAGCGCATTCTGCAAACCCATCGCATAGCACAGCAGCATCGCCAGCAGTGAAATGTTGACCAGCGCATGCGTTTGCAAACGGGTGCCGACCACGCCGAACAGCGCCAGCAAGGCTGCTTCGATCAGCAGAGGCGCGGTATAGACAGCGGCGCTGCCCTTGCGTCGTGCGAAATTGACCAGGATCGCGGTGCTGGCCGCGCCACAGAGGAAGGACAGTATCGACAGCAGGGCCGCCAGCGCCAGCGCCAGGTTGCCGAGCACCATGTAATCGGCCGCCAAGGAAACGAAGCCGGTCATGTGCGAGGTGTACTGGCCGATGGCGAGGAAGCCGCCAGCGTTCAAAGCGCCGGCCACGAAGGCCAGGGTGACGCCGAAATGGCGATTGCTGCGTGCGGTGCGCTGTACTGCGGTGAGGGCGCTGAGATACTTGATCGGCAAGGCTGCTCCGGCATCGCCTGTGACGAGCGGCGAGTGCTGCGGATTGTACGCCCGGCACCGGCACTCGCCGGCCCTGCAGCGGCGGCCCGCTCAGGTCGGCACGCACTCCGTGCAGTCCGGCCCGGCCACGCATGCGCCTACCTCCTGCCCGTTGGTGTGCATGCCGATGCGTGCGGCCAATGCGGCCAGGCACTGGCCGCGTCCCAGCAGCAGCATGCGCGTGTGCAGATCCTCGCGGACCGCCGCGTCGACGTCGCGTCCCAGCAGCGTGAGCGTCTTGTCCCGCACATCGACGAAGACCATGTCATAGCGCGCGGCCAGCCGTCGCCACAGTGCGTGCGCAGGCGACGACTGGCGCGCACCGGTGATCAGACATTGCCCCGCATCCAGCCACCAGCAATACACGGCCGTGGCCAGCCCGCGTCGCTGGTAGACCGAGGCATAGCGCGAATGCGGCGCGCGCAAGTGCCGGTCGGCGGTGCGGTCGACTTCCACCAGCCGGTTGAACACGGTGTAGCCCGCCAGGCGCTTGTTTACCGTGTCCTCGACATACACGTAGTGCTCGCCGTCGGCTTCGCGGTAGCGAAACACCAGGCCATCGTGCTGGGGGGCAATCGCCTCGAGCGTGGCGAGTTCGGTGCCGCGCTCCTGGAGGCGCCGGTGCAGCGCCTCCAGCTCGTTTTCGATTGAATCGTCCGGCAATTCCACGTCGATGCGCAAGGCCAGCGGCCGCGCACGCAAGGGCCAGGAAAACGAGGGCCAGGAAAACAAGGGAAGGGTGAGGATCATCGGAATCTCCCTGTGAGGTTCGGATAGAGGCGAGGCGTTCACCAGGAACAGGGGCCGGCCCAGTGGCCGCTCATCAGGAGCCGCGGCTTTTCGCGCGCGCGCACCTCGGCGCTCATGGGCCAGGCTTCGAGCGCGACCTGCAGGCCGGCGAATACGCCGAAGCCTTCACCGGCGCGGATCTCCTCCCGTGCCTGCAGGCTTTCCCCGACACGAATGGCGCCGCCGGCGATGATGGAAGCACCGGCGCGTATGCCCCAGTTCGCCTCCAGGTGGCTTTCGCTCGTCACATCGGCGCCGGATTCGATGCCGTGTGCGGCATGCACAGGCCCGACGCAGGAGATCGAGGCGCCGGCGCGCATGCCCTTGCCGCAGCGAATACGCCCGCCGACCCGGATCTCATCGGCGACCTCCATTTGCCCTTCCACCCACAGGTCTTGTTCACAGCCCAGTGCCCATCCCGCGCGCAGGTTCGACCCACAACGCATCAAGCCTTGGGAATCAATGCCCCAGCCGGCCTTGATGTCGCCGCCTGCGACCAGCACGCCGCCGCTGCGGATCGCGCCGCCTGCCTGCACGTCTTCGCCTGCCGTGATCGACTTGCCGGCCGTGATGCCGCCGCCGGCGCTGATCGAGCGTCCGGCCTTGAGCACCGAATCGACCATCACATTGCCCTTGATGCTGAGGCTGCCGGCAAATACGATGGTCTCGGCCTCGATGTCGTCGACCTGCAGCACGGCATTGGTCGGACCGAACTGCTCCAGCAGCCACACCGCGTCATCGACCCGCCCCGCCGCGACCAGGTCGTCGAGCAGCGGCTGGTAATCGCTGCCGGCGACGTAGTGGCGCAGGTACCAGCGCAAACCGCTGGCGCAAGGACGTTTGGCCTTGATGAAGCTGGTGGTGATATCCATGGGTACTCCGGTCAGAAGAAGGGCAATGCGTGGTCGTACGCACGCGCAGGTCCGGTGCGGACGAGCACGGGCAGCGGCGCCCGGCGGCAGGAAAGCCGCATGGGCGCAAGACGACGTGGTTTAGCGGGGGGCGTGCTTCAGGCGGACCTGGGCACAGGGTCGATACGGGGACGACTGCATGGGAACTCCCAAAAGCGCGACCACCGGAAGAAGGTGGTCGTCATCGCGCCTGGCTTAAGCCCGGCGATAGGAAGTGCGCAAATGAGAGAGGGGGGTTATCGCCGGGCCGAGGAATCTGCTGCCGGCGGGCAGATTCCCTCAGCCCCCGTCAGCCCGGGCGCGAAGGCGCCCAGGTCCGCCAGAGAACGGCGGCCTGCGTATGCAGCAACAACGGAGTGAATGAGAATTGCCATGGGCGGGCACCATACGCCACGAAGTGCCGCGTGTCAAACCACCGGCAGAAGCGGCGCGGACCCAACAGGCGAAAAAAAACCCGCGGCTCTTTCGAGGCTGCGGGTTAAATCCAATTCAAGAAGAGTTGGAGGAGACAGGGCGAACTATATCTGCCCGGCATCCCGGCGTCTGCTTTATTGCTGTGATGTCTGTTATTGATATCGGTGATATGGCTTCGATCAACGACCGCCGAGCCCGATCATTCACAAGCTGGACGTGAATTCGGCAGCGGCCTTGGCCGCCCACAAGGCCTCGTTGTAACTGCCGAAGGGCTGGTCGTAGGTATCGCTGCTGCCGTCCTCCCCGACGAAATGCACCCACCATCCCTCGCCTTCCGGGACGAGGGCGATGTCATCCGGCGCGCAATGCGCGGCAATGCTTTCGTCGGGAGCGAGCGTGACGATGTTGATCCTGCGGTGAACGATGGTGTTGGGCATGCCGGTACCGGGGCTGGTTGGAGGGGAAGTGCGGCGCGCGCCGCATGCTCACTGTAGCTGACCGCATCCAGCGGCAGCGGTTCTATTTCCGGCGATTTCCGGCATGAGGAAAAGACTTCGTCCGCTGCCGCCACTGCGACGCCTCCCCGGCCCGTTCCTGCATCACCGACGTCATCGTCCGTCGTGCGGCGCCCGTTGAGTGCCGTCAACTCCCATGCCAAGAACACAAGCAAGAATGCTTGAACAAAAGACACGATCGGACGTGCAGTTCAGGGAGCCAACGTCGTCACTTCTTATCGGATCTCACGCAATGGCCAAGTCTTGCAAAACGATAATTTCCGTTCTGTTCAGTGTTTCGCTCGTCGCCTGCGGTGGCGGTGGCGGTGGGGCGGACGGCAGTGCCGCGCTTTCCGCCACGCCCGACCCGCAGACCGCAAGCGAAGTCGACTCTTCCGCCAATGGCACCGGACACCATGCTCCCGTGCCGACCGGCTCGACACCGCCGGCCCGGATCCCCGACAGCGCCACGACAACCCTGAGCTTCGTCTACGACGAAACCGCGCGCTTCAACGGGCCGGCACATATTGTCTCGGATGCTGCCGGCAATCTCTACGTCAACGATTTCTTCAACCAGCGCATCCGCAAGGTCTCCGCTTCCGGCGCCGTGAGCACGCATCCGGCCGCGCCCGCATGGAGGCAGGACCTGGAGATCGATGCGGCAGGAAACCTGTATGCGCTCGAAGGAGACGTGATCCGCAAGTTCGCTCCGCAAGGCAACGCAAGCGAGCTGGCCACACTGCCCGAGGGCCAGAAGTGGATGACCATGGATGCGACCGGCAATCTCTATGTGCTGGTCACCAACGGCACGCAAGGCACGGCCACGATCTTCAAGGTCACGCCGGTGGGTGAGGTCACGACCGCATTCTCGGGCGAACCCTTGCGTGCAGCCTCAAGCCGCGCCATCGCGGTGGACGCAGACGGTCATCTCTACGTCGGTTCCTTCGGCGGCGACATCGTGAAGATTCCGGCAGCGGGACCCGCTTTCCAGTACGCCCTGGTCGGTGGCGAGGTGGAAGACCTGATGACCGACGCGGCCGGCAACCTGTACGCTGCCTGGGGTGTCTACAGTCGCCCTTCGCCGGGTTACTGCATGGGGCAGCCGACCTGTGAGATCCGTGTCATCGGCGCGGCCATTGACAAGATTGCACCGGACGGCAGCATTACTCCGCTGATGCGGCTATCCGAGCAGGGCGATGGCATCATGACGGCCAACCAGATGGGCGTTCCCCGTCTCACGATGGGCAGCGCCGGTTATCCCGGCCAAAGCTATGTGTACGCCGCATTCGGCAAGGGCCACGCGATCTACAAGGTCACGCCGAGCAACTACCTGAGACTGATCGCCGGCGCGCCAGGGCAATCGGGCAGTTCGGACTGAGTCTGCAGGGAAGTGGGACGCTCGGTGACGAAAGCTGAACGTCCCTACATTGCATGCAACTGGCGCAGGCGCTCGCGCTCTTCTTCCTCGCGCCGCGCCAGCGCGATCTCGTGCAGCACCGCGCCTACATCGGCCGGTCCTTCTTGCTCGGCCACCCGTCCAGTCAATACCGTGTCCGCTGTCAGCAGGCCGGCGCTGTAGAGCTGCCAGATTTCCTTGCCATACCGGGTCTGCGCCAGCTCCGGCGCGAACTGGCTGAAAAAGGTGGCCAGGTTGGCCACGTCGCGCTCGAGCATGACGGCCGCTTCGGTATTGCCGGCCGCATCAATGGCTTGCGGCAGGTCGATGATGACGGGCCCGTCTGCATCGACCAGGATGTTGTACTCGGACAGGTCGCCGTGGACCACGCCTGCCAGCAGCATCAGCACCACCTGGTGCAAAAGACGCCCGTGATAGTCGCGCGCCAGCTCCGGCGTCAGCACGACATCGTTCAGACGCGGCGCGACTTCGCCATTGGCGTCGGTCACCAGATCCATCAGCAGCACGCCTTCCAGGCAGATATGCGGCGTCGGTACCCGCACACCAGCCGCGGCGAGCCGGTATAGCGCGTCGACTTCGGCGTTCTGCCATACCTCTTCCTGCATCTTGCGTCCGTAACGCGTGCCTTTCTCCATCGCGCGCGCTTGCCGGCTGTTGCGAACCTTGCGCCCTTCCTGATAGGACGCCGCCTGGCGAAAGCTGCGCTGGCTCGCCTCCTTGTAGACCTTCGCGCAGCGAATCTCTTCACCGCTGCGCACGACATAGACAGTCGCTTCCTTGCCGCTCATGAGCTGGCGGACGACGGCATCGACCAGGCCTTCTTCGACGAGAGGCTGGATTCTTTTCGGGATTTTCATGCGTGGGGAGAGTCGGGGAAGGAGAGGCGCTGCACGAATGAAGCGGAGCGACGCATAGTACCGCGCTCACCGTGCGGGGCGGGGCATGTTTATTTTTTGTTTGGCTCGCGATTCGACGGCACGCGACCTCCGTCGCACCTATACTGGGCCAGTCCTTGTGCAACGGGACCGTCGCTATCAATCCAACAGGGAGCCCAGCATGAGCAAGAGTCAGGACAGCAAGAAGGCAGTCAAGAAGGAACCGCTGAAAACGCCGAAGGAAAAGAAGGAAGCGAAGAAGGCGAAGAAGGAAGCGTCGAAGCGGCAGTAAGTGAGTGAGGCGATCGGCTTCTGTTCCGGCAGAAGCCGATTGCGACGAAGGAATACAGCCCGTCTCACCTACTACCCGTCGTTCCCGCGCAGGCGGGAACCCAGCTC
>DATBUE010000318.1:0-7040 GCA_036516375.1 Noviherbaspirillum sp.
TGATGAACAACCACGGCGGTGTTCAACCGCCATCAAGAACACAGAATTAAAGGAACAACCATGCTCACCACCGCTTTCTCCGGCAGCCTGTTCGTCGTCGCCGCACCTTCCGGCGCCGGCAAATCGACCCTGGTCAACGCGCTGCTGGCGCAGGAGCCGGGCATCAAGCTGTCGATCTCGACCACCACGCGTCCGCCGCGCCCGGGCGAGCAGGACGGCCGCGAATACCACTTCACCACCGCCGAGGACTTCGTCGCCCGCGCCGAGCGCGGCGAGTTCCTGGAATGGGCCGAGGTGCACGGCAATTACTACGGCACCAGCCGCCTGACCGTGGAAAAGGAAATGAAGACCGGCACCGATATCCTGCTGGAAATCGACTGGCAGGGTGCGCAGCAGGTAAAAAAGCAATTTCCGCATGCCGTCGGCATATTTATTCTGCCTCCTTCGATTGCTGCTCTGGAGGAACGCCTAAAGAAACGCGGGCAGGACGAATCGCATGTGATTACGCGCCGGATTTTGGCCGCCGGCGGCGAAATCGCGCACGCGCCCGAGTTCGAGTATGTTATTATCAATGAAGAGTTTCCGGTCGCCTTGCTTGAACTGAGCGCGATCGTCCGATCGGCCCGTTGCCGGTTTGCGCAACAGGCGGCCCGCAATGCATCGCTGTTTGCCCAGTTGGGCATCCACGCCGAGAGCAACAGCTGACATCCAGACCAACACCACCTATTTCTAGCCCAGGAGTTACCATGGCCCGTATTACGATCGAAGATTGCCTGAAAAAAGTTCCGAACCGCTTCCAACTGACTCTCGCTGCGACCTATCGCGCCCGCCAGTTACTGCAAGGCCACACGCCCAAGGTCGAGGCCAAGAACAAGCCGACCGTGATCGCACTGCGAGAAATTGCCTCCGGCAAGGTCGGTATCGAAATGCTGAGGAAAGTGCCGAGCTGAATCTAGACTTGCGCTGCTATCGCGGCGGCGCACTGCTCCCCGTCACAACCACGTCGCCGGGGATGTCTTCTCTTCGCGCCGCTGATATTCTTCCCGTATGAGCCTGACTTCCGCAGATTCAACGCTATCAGCCGCTGCCTCCCCGGTTTCCAGCGTGGACCGGACTTCCCACTTGATTCACGATCCCTCTTATCGAGGTGAGCCGAGCGGCAGCGCCGCTGCCGTGGCATCCGTCACCGAGCTGAACAACAAGCTGGCTGAATACCTGACGCCTTCCGAATTGAAGAAGGTAAAGGAAGCCTATCGCTTCTCGGACGAGATGCATCTTGGTCAGATTCGCAAATCGGGAGAACCCTACATCTCGCATCCGATCGCGGTTGCGGAAATCTGCGCCGACTGGAAACTGGACGCGCAAGCCATCATGGCTGCCCTCCTGCACGACGTGATGGAAGACCAGGACGTGCGCAAGGAGGAGCTGATCGAACGCTTTGGCGCTCCGGTCGCAACGCTGGTCGATGGCTTGTCGAAGCTGGACAAGCTGGAGTTCCAGAGCCAGATCGAAGCGCAGGCTGAAAACTTCCGCAAGATGCTGCTGGCGATGGCGCGCGACGTGCGCGTGATCCTGGTGAAGCTGGCCGATCGTCTGCACAACATGCGCACGCTGGAAGTGATGGCGCCAGAGAAGAAGCGCCGCATTGCACGCGAGACGATGGAAGTCTACGTGCCGATCGCGCATCGGCTCGGCCTGAACAACCTCTACCGTGAACTGCAGGACCTCGCCTTCGCGCACCTGCATCCCTTGCGCTACAAGACGCTGTCAAAGGCGGTCAAGGCAGCACGTGGCAACCGGCGCGAACTCGTCAGCAAAATCCTGGAGTCGGTCAACAATACGCTTTCCGCAAGCGGCATCCACGCTCAGGTGCAAGGGCGCGAAAAGACGCTGTTCGGCATCTACCGCAAGATGCGCAACAAGAGCCTGTCGTTCTCGCAGGTGCTCGACGTGTACGGCTTTCGCGTCGTCGTCGACGGCTTTGCCAATTGCTATGTCGCGCTCGGGACCCTGCACGCGCTGTATAAACCAATGCCGGGCAAGTTCAAGGATTACATTGCAATCCCCAAGCTCAACGGCTACCAGTCGCTGCACACTACGCTCATCGGTCCTTACGGCACGCCGGTAGAGTTCCAGATCCGCACCGAGGAAATGCACCGTGTGGCCGAGGCCGGCGTCGCAGCCCACTGGCTGTACAAGGAAAACGACGCCGAACTGACCGACCTGCAGCAGCGCACCCACGCCTGGCTGCAATCGCTGCTCGACATTCAGAACCAGACCGGCGATTCGGCCGAATTCCTGGAGCACGTGAAAGTCGACCTGTTCCCGGACTCGGTCTATGTGTTCACACCAAAGTCGACCATCATTGCCCTGCCCCGCGGCGCCACGGTGCTGGATTTCGCCTATACCATTCATACCGACATTGGCGATCAGGCGATCGCGGCACGCGTCAACCACGAGCATGTGCCCTTGCGGACCGAGCTGCGCAATGGCGACATCGTGGAAATCGTCACTGCTCCGACCTCGCGCCCGACGCCCAACTGGCTGACCTTCGTCCGTACCGGAAAGGCGCGCTCGGCAATACGCCATTACCTGCGCACCATCAACCTGGCCGAATCCATCGAGCTTGGCAAACGCTTGCTGGCGCAAGCCTTGGTCACCTTGCAGGTGGATCCGGTCCTGTCGGAGCCCCTGATCGAAAAACTGCTCAACGAATCCAGCGCACGGTCGATGGATGAGCTTTATGCCGACATCGGGGTCGGCAAGCGCATGCCCACGCTGGTCGCACGCCACATTCGTACTCTGATGGAAGGCGACCCGCACGCGCCCCTGGCACCGCTGTCCGACGCCGAGCAAACCCAAGGCAAGCTCGATCCTGTCGTCGTAACTGGCAACGAAGGGGTGTCCGTTCAGTTCTCACCCTGCTGCCAGGCCATCCCCGGCGACACGATCATGGGTCAGTTACGACGCGACCAGGGCATCAGCGTGCATACCGCGGATTGTGAAGTGGCCAAGCGCAACCAAGCGAAGGAACCGGACCGCTGGATCGATCTTGCCTGGGGACGCGAACTGACGCGACGCTTCGACTGCCGGATCAAGGTCTTGATCGACAACGAGAAAGGCGCGCTGGCACGGGTGGCGGCCGAGATCGGCGAATCCGACGCCAACATCAGCTATGTGACGATGGACGACGACCGCGAGCACGCGATGCAGCAGTTGCGCTTCACGATACAGGTCGAAGACCGCGTACACCTGGCGCGCTTGATGAGAAACGTGCGCCGGGTACCCGGAGTTGCGCGCATTCTGCGGGAACGTTCCTGACCCGTACGCAGCGTGCCCTGCCGTTGACGCAGTTCGACGCCTCGCTTCCCTGAAGGAACAGCACCAGTAGAAGTACACTCCAATCGGGAGTCGAATTTCCGGCTTTCGCCATGAGCAAGATCTACATCGGTATTTCCGGCTGGCGCTACGCCCCCTGGCGTGGCGTGTTCTACCCCAAAGGCCTGGCGCAAAAGCGCGAACTCGAGTTTGCCTCGCGCACGCTGGCCACCTGCGAAATCAACGGCTCGTTCTATGCGCTGCAGCGGCCGGCAAGCTATGCGGCCTGGTATGAGCATACGCCTGCAGGCTTCGTCTTCAGCGTGAAGGCCAACCGCTTGCTTACGCATGTCCTGCGCTTGCGCGATATCGAAAAACCACTCGCGGACATGTTCGCTTCCGGCATGTTCAATCTGCGTGAAAAGCTGGGCCCGGTGCTATGGCAATTCCCGCCGAGTCTCGAATATGACTCGTCCTTGTTTGAACGTTTCCTGGCGCTGCTACCGCAGGATCTTGACTCGGCGTTGCAACTGATACGCCGCCATCATGAAACCCCGATTCTTGGTGCTTATCCGGAAACCAGTTCCAACCATCGGATACGGCACGCAGTGGAAATCCGTCACCCGAGCTTTGCCACGTCCTCTTTCATTGCCTTGCTGCGCAAGCATGGGGTTGCCCTGGTCGTCTCGGACTCGGGAAGCAGATGGCCGTATCTGGAAGATGTGACCGCGGACTTCATGTATGTGCGCCTGCATGGCGAACAGGAACTGTATGCAAGCGGGTACTCGGACGAAGCTTTGGACCGTTGGGCCTCGCGCATCCGAGCCTGGCATGCAGGCGTCGAACCGCAGGACGCACGCCTCGTTTGCCAGACGGCCGAACTTGTGGCCACAGGAAGAGACGTCTACTGCTATCTGGACAACACCATGAAGGCCAGGGCGCCGTTCGATGCCCGGTATCTGATAGATCGGCTATCCCTTGACGCGGGACTCATCCCTTTTTCAGGGCAAGGCGAGATATTCCAGGCGGCCGATCAATCCTAAACTTCCCGCGCGCTGCATCGGCAGGACAGGCGCCACAGGCCGGCATCCGTGCAGCGCTACAGAAAAACGCCGCCCGCATCAAGGACCTTGCTCAGGTCGACTCCGAGTGTATTTTTTTGCGCAGGCTGCGCAAGCCGGCCCAAACACCAAACGCAAGCAGCGGCACCAGCAGTCCGGCCAACATGTCGGGATTCACCGGCAGACCCGCTGCCTTCGCCGCCTTACCCGCGTAGCTGACCAAGCCGACCAGGTAGTAGGAAATCGCCACGACCGACAAGCCTTCCACTGCCTGCTGCAGGCGCAACTGCTGAGCAGCTCGGGCATTCAGCGATTGCAGGATTTGCCGGTTCTGATGTTCCTGGAGAATGCCCACGCGCGTGCGCAGCAGCGCGTTCGAATGCGCGATCCGCTCTGCCAGTGCGACCTGACGACGAGCGACTGCTTCGCAGGTATTCATCGCCGGCATCAAGCGCCGTTCCATGAATTCGCCGACGGTCTGGAATCCTTCGATGCGCGTCTCGCGCAATTCCTCGGTGCGCGCATTGATCAGCCGGTAATAGGCCTGGGAAGCGGCGAAACGATAGCTGTTGTCCGATGCCAGCTTTTCCACCTGTGCGGCCAAGCCGGTAATGGTTTCCAATAGCGCCTGCTCGCGGTCCGTGTCCAGCGACGGTTCCCGGGCGCCGTCGAGGCTGTCCACCATCGCAGTCGTGACGCTGCCGAGTTCGCTTTCGATGGCATTCAAGGCTGGCGATGCCTGCTGCGCATGCGGCAGGCCAAGCAGCGCCATCATGCGGTAGGTCTCGATTTCCAGCACCCGTTGCACCAGTCGCCCGGCCTGCTGTTCTCGCAATGCGACATCACGCACGATGAAGCGCGTGAAACCGTCGGATTGGATCAGGAAATCGGTCCAAACTTCTCCACCCTGCAGCACATGGCTGCCGACCAGCACGTTTCCTTCCATGACTTCCCGCACCCGCGCGGCGTAGCTGTGGCTGTTTTCTTGCGACTGGTCGAGCAGCACGTGCGCCGCCACCATCACCCGGCCTGCCAGGCGCCCGAGCCAGTCTTTCGGAATGTGGCGCAACGGCACGCGAACAAAGGCTTCCTCCAGCGGCAGCGCTTCTGTGCGGCGCTCGGCGAAGGTGTAGGTCGCGAACTCGGTATGCGCTTCCCACTTCAGGCGGAAGCGGCCGAAATCGTGGAAGAAATACTTGGCGTTCACGCCCGGTGCAGCGACCCCGAAATGCATGCATAGCGCCGCCAGCAGCGCATGCTGCTCGGCTGCATCGGCTTGGCCGGTGCGCGCCGCCCCGGGCGTGTACACGGCGAGGTGGGTCAATGCTTCTGGCGCGTCGAGACGCAGGAAGGGGCGGGAATGCACTTCGGCAGCCAGCGGTACGCGCAGGCTGTGGTTCAGGCTGGAGTAATTCATTGTTGTTGTTCGTGCGGCGCGGGATAGCTGACTTCGAGGATGGTGAGTTCGTCCATGCCGGCCGGCGTTTTCAGGCTCACCGCATCTCCTTCACGCGCCTTGGTCAGCGCGCGTGCCACCGGCGAGATCCAACTGATGCGCCCCTTGAGCGGATCGAGTTCATCGATGCCGACAATGGTCACGGTGTGCTGCTCGCCGGCCTGGTTTTCGTAGCACACGGTGGCCCCGAAAAAGACCTGGTCCGAGCCATGATGCACGCTGGGGTCGACCACCTCGGCCAAATCCAGACGCTTGGTCAGGAAGCGGATGCGGCGGTCTATCTCGCGCAGGCGGCGCTTGCCGTAGATGTAGTCGCCGTTTTCCGAGCGGTCGCCATTCGACGCCGCCCACGACACGATGCGCACTACTTCCGGCCGTTCCACGTCGATCAGATGCAGCAGTTCATCCTTGCTGCGCTTGTGGCCCTGTGGAGTGATGTAGTTGCGGGTACCGGCGGGGATGGCGGGAGTGGCGTCGAGGTCGTCGTCGTCATCGCTCTCCTTGACGAATGCCTTGTTCATGCCTGCTCTCGTGCTTTTCCAGGTTGATTCAGGTACGCAAGCGTTCCGCTCCACTCAAGCGCCTGCAATTGGAGTGCGCCCAACTGCTCGGGGGTGAGGCCGAGGGGACGCAACAGTCGGACCAGGTCCACCTCGCCGCCATCGACCTGCTCCAGCACTTCGGCCAAGCGCAGCATGTCGCCGTAAGTGCCCTCGCGTGCGAGCAAGGCCGCGCGCACGTCTTCGGCCACCGTCAAGCCATCGAGCACCTTTTCCATCGGCAAATCGAACAAGGCGTCCAGCAAGGACATGACCCCGACCGTGAACGCCACCTGTGGCACGGCTCCGGGCTGCGGCAATGCCTGCGCCAGCAGTTCGAGCAATTTGCCGCGTGCGGTGGCAAGCATCAACAAGGGTGAGGAAGCAGGTTCGGCTGCGTCGGGATCGGCATAGGCCAGAATCTGCAGCCAATGCTGCAACTGTGTCCGGTCCAGCACCTCCAAGATCTGACCCAAGGATTCGACCGGGCGCGCCACGGATTGCGCCTTTGCGTTCAACAGGCGCAACAAGGCCAGCCCCAGCGCCGGCTCTTGCTTGATCGTCTCCTCCAACTCTTGCGGCGCGACATCGGCGTGCAATTGTCCCATCAGCTTCACCACAGCGGCCTGCCCGGGCGGCAGCTTCCTGCCGGCGAGGACGAAGGGC
>DATBUE010000319.1:0-3284 GCA_036516375.1 Noviherbaspirillum sp.
TGGTTGGTGGTCGCGCGCAACAGATGGCGGTCGTGCGAGACCAGCAACAAGGTGCCTTCGAACTGGGCCAGCGCATCGGTTAGCGCTTCCCGCGTTTCCAGGTCCAGGTGGTTAGTCGGTTCATCCAGCAGCAGCAGGTTAGGACGCTGCCAGACGATCAGCGCCAGTGCCAGGCGCGCCTTTTCGCCGCCAGAGAACGGCGCAATCTTCGCGGTGACCATGTCGCCGCCAAAGTTGAAGCTGCCGAGGAAGTTGCGCAATTCCTGTTCGCGCACATTCGGAGCCAGGCGGTTCAGGTGCCAGAGCGGTGATTCGTCGTGGCGCAGCATCTCGACCTGGTGCTGGGCGAAGTAGCCGATCGACAGTCCCTTGCCCAGACGCATCGTTCCTTCCAGCGGCGCGATCTCGCCGGCAATCGTCTTCACAAGTGTCGACTTGCCGGCGCCGTTCACGCCTAGCAGACCGATGCGCTGGCCGGTCTGCAGCGAAAACTCGACATCGCGCACGATGGACTTCGGCCCTTCCGGCGTCTGGTAGCCGGCTTTCACGCCTTCCATCACCAGCAGCGGATTCGGTGCCGACAACGGCTCGCGGAATTCGAACGAGAACTCGGCGGCCGCGCGCAGCGGCGCCAGCTCTTCCATCTTGGCCAGCATCTTCATGCGGCTCTGCGCCTGGCGGGCCTTGGTGGCCTTGGCCTTGAAGCGGTCGATGAAGGACTGCAGGTGCGCGCGCTGGCGTGTTTGCTTTTCTATCGCCGCCTGGGTCAGTGCGAGGTGTGCCGCGCGCTGGCGCTCGAAGCTGGAGTAATTGCCGCCGTAACGCTTGAGCTTGCGCTCGTCGATGTGGACGATGACGTTGACCACGCCGTCGAGGAAATCGCGGTCGTGGGAAATGATGACCAGCGTACCGGGATAACGCTTGAGCCAGTCTTCCAGCCACAGGATGGCGTCGAGGTCGAGGTGATTGGTCGGTTCGTCCAGCAGCAGCAGGTCGGACGGACACATCAGCGCTTGCGCGAGGTTCAGGCGCATGCGCCAGCCGCCGGAAAAGCTGGCCACCGGCCGCTGCATCTGTTCCAGCGAAAAGCCGAGGCCGAGCAGTAGTTGTTCAGCGCGCGAGCGCACCGTATAGGCGTCGGCATCGGCCAGGGCGGCATGCAGTTCGGCGATACGGTTGCCGTCCGCATTGCTGCCGGCGCTCTCAAGCTGGGCCAGTTCGGCTTCCAGCTTGCGCAGGGTCGCGTCGCCGTCGATGGCATAGTCGAGCGCCGAACGGTCGAGCGCGGGTGTTTCCTGGGCCACGTGCGCGACGCGCCAGCGGGCGGGGAAATCGACTTCGCCCAAATCCGCATGCAGGTCGCCGCGCAGCACGGCAAAAACGCTGGATTTTCCGGCTCCGTTGGCGCCGATCAGGCCGACCTTTTCGCCGGGATTGAGCGTGAGATCGGCCGTCTCCAGTAGCGGCTTCAAGCCGCGTGTCAAACTGACTTGCGAGAAACGGATCATTGCAATTGATCTGCTGTGAGCAGGAACACCATGTCGTCGCCAGCCGAAGTCGATAGCCAGGTCAGTTCGAGCTCGGGGAAGGCTGCTTCGGCGTGGGCGCGTTCATTGCCGATCTCGACCACCAGCACGCCATCCGGCGTCAGGTGTTCATGCGCACCGTCAATGATGCGGCGTACGAGGTCCATGCCGTCTTCACCGCCGGCCAGCGCGAGTTGCGGCTCGCGCTGATATTCCTGCGGCAGCTTCGCCATCGATTGTGCGTTGACGTAGGGCGGGTTGGTCACGATCAGTTGATATTTCTTTGCCGGCAGCGCGTCGTACAGGTCGGAGTGGTAAAGCGCGATGCGCTCCTGCAGTGCGTAGTCGTCGACGTTGCGCCGGGCTACTTCGAGCGCATCGGGTGAAATGTCGACGGCATCGATCTGCGCAAACGGGAAGGCATCGGCCAGCATGATCGGCAGACAGCCGGAACCGGTGCACAGTTCGAGGATGTCGGTCACGCCATCCGGGTCCATCACCCACGGAGCGAAGCGATCCGGAATCAGTTCGGCGATGAAAGAGCGCGGCACGATCACGCGCTCGTCCACATAGAAACGGTAGTCGCCGAGCCAGGCTTCGTTGGTCAGGTAGGCCGCGGGGACGCGTTCGGTGACGCGGCGCTCGATGACCTGCAGCACGGCCGCAACTTCGGCTGGCAGCAGGTGTGCATCGAGAAACGGGTCGAGCTTGTCGAGCGGGAGTTTCAAGGTGTGCAGGAGCAGGTAGGCGGCTTCGTCGAAGGCGGAGTCGCTGCCGTGGCCGAAGAAGAGTTTCGCTTCGTTGAAGCGGGTGACGGCGTAGCGCAGCAGGTCGCGCAGGGTGGAGAAGTTGGTGGGGGTCATGGTTTCTCGCTAGTGTTCCCTCCCCCTTGCAGAGGGAGGGCTAGGGTGGGGGTAGGGAGGTTGTGCATACGAGGAAGGTTGATCAACCTTCGCACCCCCATCCCAACCTTCCCCCTGGAAGGGGGAAGGGGCTTTGTGAGGCGCCGATACGGACGCCTCTTGGAATGACGTGTGACGCTGTACTTACAGCAACAGGTTTTCCAGCGTGCGCCGGTAAATGTTCTTCAGCGGGTCGATGTGACGCAGTTCGATGTGCTCGTCGATCTTGTGGATGCTCGCGTTCGGCGGACCGAACTCGACTACTTGGGGGCAGATGCGGGCGATGAAGCGGCCGTCCGAGGTGCCGCCGGTGGTCGAGAGATCGGGATCGATGCCGGTTTCGGTCTTGATCGCGGCCGACAGCGCATCGCTCAAGGTGCCGCGCGGCGTCAGGAAAGGATGACCGCTGACCGTCCACTTCAGGTCGTATTGGAAGTCATGCCGGTTCAGGATTTCATGCACGCGCTGCTGCAGTCCCTCGACCGTGCTGGCGGTCGAGAAGCGGAAATTGAAATCGACCACCACTTCGCCGGGAATGACGTTGGTCGCGCCGGTGCCGCCATGGATGTTCGACATCTGCCATGAAGTCGGCAGGTAGTATTCGTTGCCGTCGTCCCAGCGTTCGGCGGCCAGTTCGGCCAGGGCGGGCGCGGCGAGGTGGATCGGATTCTTCGCGAGCTGGGGATAGGCAATGTGACCCTGCACGCCCTTGATCACGAGCTTGCCGGACATCGAGCCGCGGCGGCCGTTCTTGATCACGTCGCCCAGCTGGTCGGTCGAAGTGGGTTCGCCAACGATGCAATAGTCGAGCTGCTCGCCGCGCGCCTTCAGCATGTCGCACACGATCACGGTGCCG
>DATBUE010000320.1:0-9564 GCA_036516375.1 Noviherbaspirillum sp.
GGCGGAGCAGCCGGAGCTGGACGTGTCGGGCATCTTGTGGGGCGGCAATCTCACCATGCTGACGCACCTGGTCGGCACGCCTTATCTGCCTCGCATCAGGGAAGGCATTCTTTTCATCGAGGATGTGAACGAGCATCCCTACCGCGTCGAACGCATGTTGTTGCAGATGTCGTATGCCGGGTTGCTGAAGCAGCGTGCCATCGTGTTCGGCGATTTTTCCGGATACCGGGTGACCGATTACGACAACGGTTACGACTTCGACACGATGCTCGATTTCCTGCGCGGGCATCTCGGCGTACCCATCGTCACCGGCCTGCCGTTCGGGCACATCCGCGACAAGACCACGCTCGTGGTCGGCAGCCAGGGCAGGTTGGTGTCGGACGGTGAAAATTGCACATTGGCGATGCGCGGCTACCCCACGCTGGGTCGAGACTGACGGACCCTCGGATGATAGAATGCCCGGTTTTTCCGCATTCAGAATCAAAGGGTTATCGACGTGCTGTCTACTGCCAACATCACCATGCAGTTCGGCCCCAAGCCGCTGTTTGAAAATATCTCCGTCAAGTTCGGCGACGGTAACCGCTACGGCCTGATCGGGGCCAACGGCTGCGGCAAGTCGACCTTCATGAAGATACTCGGCGGCGATCTGGAACCTTCCGGCGGCACCGTCATGCTCGATTCCAACGAGCGCCTCGGCAAGTTGCGCCAGGATCAGTTCGCATTCGAAGAAATGCGCGTGCTGGATGTGGTGATGATGGGCCACACCGAGATGTGGCAGGCGATGTCCGAGCGCGATGCGATTTACGCGAATCCGGACGCGACCGACGACGACTACATGAAGGCGGCCGACCTGGAAGCCAAGTTCGCCGAGTACGACGGCTACACGGCCGAGGCGCGTGCGGGTGAACTGCTGCTTGGCGTGGGCGTGCCGATCGAGCAGCACACCGGTCCGATGAGCAATGTTGCGCCCGGCTGGAAGCTGCGCGTGCTGTTGGCGCAGGCCCTGTTCTCGAACCCGGACATCCTGCTGCTGGACGAACCGACCAACAACCTCGATATCAACACGATCCGCTGGCTCGAACATGTGCTCAACGAGCGCAACTCGACCATGATCATCATCTCCCATGACCGCCACTTCCTGAACCAGGTGTGCACGCACATGGCGGACATGGATTACGGCACGCTGAAGATCTATCCCGGCAATTACGACGACTACATGCTGGCTTCGGCCCAGGCGCTGGAGCAGCGCGCCGCGGCCAACGCCAAGGCCAAGGAACGGGTGGCCGAACTGCAGGAATTCGTGCGCCGCTTCTCGGCCAACAAGTCCAAGGCGCGCCAGGCTACGTCGCGCGCCAAGCAGATCGACAAGATCAAGATCGAGGATTTCAAGCCGTCCTCGCGCCAGAACCCCTTCGTGCGTTTCGAAGGCGAGAAGAAGCTGCACCGGCAGGCGGTGGAAGTCGAGAACCTCACCAAGACCTACGACCGCACGATCTTCAAGAACTTCAACCTGCTGGTCGAAGCGGGCGAGAAGATCGCCATCGTCGGTGCCAACGGTGCCGGTAAAACCACGCTGTTACGTTGCATAGGCGCGTCCGCCTGCGGCATGCAAGCCGACGGCGGCAGCGTGAAATGGGCCGAACACGCCAACATCGGCTACATGCCGCAAGACCCGACCGAGGAATTCGCGGTCGACCGCAATCTGACCGACTGGATGGGCCAGTGGACCCAGGAAGGCGATGACGACCAGGCCGTGCGCTCGATACTCGGCCGCCTGCTGTTTTCCGGCGACGATGTGAAGAAGTCGGTCAAGGTACTGTCCGGCGGCGAGAAGGGACGCATGATGTACGGCAAGCTGATGCTGGGCCGGCACAACGTGCTCCTGCTGGACGAGCCGACCAACCACATGGACATGGAATCGATCGAGTCGCTCAACATCGCGCTCGACAAGTACGCTGGCACGCTGATCTTCGTGTCGCACGATCGCGAATTCGTGTCCTCGCTGGCCACGCGCATCCTCGAAGTGAAGGACGGCGAGATCATCGACTTCCAGGGCGGCTACGAGGAATATCTGGCCAGCCAGGGGATCGAGTAGGGATGAGGGTGCGGCCAAGCGACGCAGGGGCGAGCACATTAAAATCGTCCTTGAAATCGCCTCCACTGCACCTCAGTTGATTTCGTTTCTCTTCGTTCGCGCGGCCCGCCGCCATCCTTCATGACTGATATGCAAAACGCCATCAAGCCCGTCGAATTCGAATTGCCGCGCATGGATTCGGGCACGAGTTGTACGTCGGCTGCCTGGGCGCGCGTGCCTGCCGTGCCGTCGCCGCAGGAACGTGCCGAATTGAAGGAGCGCATCAAGCGCCTGTTGAAGGAAAAGCAGGCGGTACTGGTCGCGCATTACTACGTCGATGCCGATCTGCAAGACCTGGCCGAGGAAACCGGCGGTTGCGTGTCGGATTCGCTGGAAATGGCGCGCTTCGGCCGCGACCATCCGGCCAAGACCTTGGTCGTGGCCGGCGTGCGCTTCATGGGCGAGACCGCGAAGATCCTGAGCCCGGAAAAGACGGTGCTGATGCCCGACCTCGATGCGACCTGTTCGCTTGATCTCGGCTGTCCGGCCGACGAGTTCGCCGCTTTTTGCGATGCGCATCCGGATCGCACCGTGGTTGTATATGCCAATACCAGCGCGGCGGTGAAGGCACGCGCCGACTGGATGGTGACGTCCTCGATCGGCCTGCAGATCGTCGAGCACCTGCATGCGCAGGGCAAGAAGATCCTGTGGGCGCCGGACAAGCATCTGGGTAGCTACATCCAGAAGAAGACCGGTGCCGACATGCTGTTGTGGCAGGGTTCGTGCATCGTGCACGACGAGTTCAAGGGCATCGAGCTGGAGCTGCTGAAGAAGGAACATCCCGGTGCAAAGGTTCTGGTGCATCCGGAATCGCCGGAAGCGGTGGTTGCGCTGGCCGATGTGGTTGGGTCGACTTCGCAACTGATCGCCGCAGCGCAAACGCTCGATGCGAGCGAATTCATCGTCGCCACCGACAATGGCATCCTGCACAAGATGAAGATGGCCGCGCCCGGCAAGCGCTTCATCGATGCGCCCACTGCTGGCAACAGCGCGACCTGCAAGAGCTGCGCGCATTGCCCGTGGATGGCGATGAAC
The DNA here is from genome assembly GCA_036516375.1 of Noviherbaspirillum sp. Classification (GTDB taxonomy): domain Bacteria; phylum Pseudomonadota; class Gammaproteobacteria; order Burkholderiales; family Burkholderiaceae_D; genus Noviherbaspirillum. Next base: position 3,170 of record DATBUE010000320.1, read on the forward strand.
GGCTTGCAGAACCTGGCCGACGTGCTGGAGAGCGGGCGCAACGAAATTCATGTCGATCCCGACATTGGGCGCAAGGCTTATGCCTGCATCGACCGCATGCTCGACTTTGCGGCGAAGCAGAAGGCGAACGTGCGTCCCAGCGGCGATCTGGCGAAAGAACAACAACTATTCAAGGGAATCGGCCCGGCATGAGCACACTGAAGAATCCGTTTGCCCCCTTTGACGCGGCGCTGGTTGCCGCTTTCGAGTCCAATATTCGGGCAGCGCTCGAAGAGGATGTCGGTAGTGGTGACCTGACCGGCCAGCTGGTGCCGGCCGACGAGCAGGTGAGGGCGCGCGTGATCGTGCGTGAAGCAGCCGTACTGTGCGGCGCGCCCTGGTTCGAAGGGGTGATGGCCGAGGTCGACCCGCGTATTGGCATCGACTGGCGTTTTGCCGAGGGCGAGCGGATGGCTGCCGACGCCGAAGTGTGCACGATCACGGGGCCGGCGCGCGCGCTGCTGACGGCCGAGCGACCGGCACTGAATTTCCTACAATTGCTTTCGGGCGTAGCGACTGCCACGAGTCGTTATGTGGACGTGATCAAGGGCACGCGTGCGGCGATCCTCGATACACGCAAGACCTTGCCCGGACTGCGCCTGGCGCAAAAATATGCGGTACGCGTGGGCGGTGGCCAGAACCAGCGGCTCGCGCTGTACGACGGCATTCTGATCAAGGAAAACCACATCGCCGCAGCCGGCGGCATAGCGCAGGCCATGCGCGCGGCGCTCGCCCTGGATGCGGGCGTGTCGATACAGATCGAGGTGGAAAGCCTGGATGAGCTCGAGCAAGCCTTGTCCGCAGGCGCTACGTCCATCCTGCTCGACAATTTCTCGCTCGACATGATGCGCGAGGCTGTACGCGCTAGCGGCGGACGCGGGGTCCTGGAAGCTTCAGGCGGCGTCAACATGGATACCGTGCGTGCCATTGCCGAAACCGGCGTGGACCGGATTTCGATCGGCAGCCTGACCAAAGACGTACGCGCGACCGATTACTCGCTGCGCATCGTCGGCTGACCGCGCAGCGTACCGGCCCAGGGCAAAGGCCGCTGCCGTGGGAGCTGAGAGGCTTACTTGCGCACGTTCTGCAGTGCGGTTCCCCACAAGATTGTCTGGTCCAGCATCGCCGTGACGCTTGCTTCATGGTGCTGGGCCGGCTTGAATTCCTGGAAGTTCTCGAAATCGGTGTATAGCGACAGCGCGACCTGGGAGCGCACGTCGGCCACCTGCAATTCCCCCATCACCAGGCGCAGGCTTTCCACAGCCCGCGTGCCGCCTGCGCTGCCGTAGCCGACGAAACCCGCTGCCTTGTTGTTCCATTCCTTGTACAGAAAATCGATGGCGTTCTTCAGCGCGCCAGAGGTGCCGTGGTTGTATTCCGGCGTCACGAACACGAAGGCATCGAAGGAATCGATCTTCTGCGCCCACTTCTTCGTGTGCTCCTTGCTGTACTGGCCCATCGAAGGCGGCACTGGCTCATCGAGCAAGGGCAGATTGAAATCCGCGATATCGACGAGCTCAACTTCGGCGTCGTTACGCTGGCGCGCGATTTCGAACACCCACTGAGCGACAGCAGCAGCCTTGCGCCCGGGGCGCGTGCTGCCGACGATGATGGCAAGCCGGATCATGCTGTTTCCTTTCGGGAAAATTGGCGGATGAAATGAGGTGCCCTGTCATCACAGAGCTTTGAATAGAACGACAAGGCCGCCCGGAGTTCAGATTCCGGGCGCGGTCTGTTTGCGCGAAGGCGGTGGTGTGAGCCGGGAAAGCTCAGCGGCGGGGAAGGGCGGGGTCGAGTAGTTGCACGAGGGCGACGTCATGGATCAGTTCCATCCGATGCTCGCGGGCATAACGTTGGGCCGCATCGGAAACATTTCCGAGTGCGAGATAGGTGCTCGCGCGTGCTTCGCGCGTCTCCCTCAGGGCCTGCAGGTCGCGCAGTGGTTCAACGCCATGGCTTGCCGCTTTCCAGCGCCGGCAGGCGAGCAGCACGTGCTCATGATCCCGTCGCAATTCGAAGTCCGCTGCCTGCGAGCCGGTGACGGGCGACACCTCATAACCGCGCAGCCGGAAAGCCTGCTCGACCAGTTGCGCGAACTCTCGCGCCGACATGGCGCGCACCGTGCCGAGCACGTTTTCCACGCGCGCCCTGCTGGGCAATTTCGACTGCCGCCACCATGCAATCGATCCGATGACCACAAGGGGCAATCCGGCCGCGCTTGCGAACAGCGCAAGTTGTGCCGGCAGGACAGCCAGCGGCAGCAGGGTCAGCACAATGGCTGCGACGAAGCTGATCCACCACGGCGAACGCAGCAGGATGGCGAATACCGAATTCTCTGACATGCGCAATTTCATCGCGCCTCTCCCTTCCCGCCGCCCGGTTGGTAGCACCAGTGCCAGGGTTCATAGATGAAGCCATGGGCATTGCCGCGCGGGTAGGACAGTGTGAAGCCGAAGCGGTGCGCCTCGCGGCACAGCCAGGAAAAGGCCTCGGTGTGCTCGAACTCTTCCTCGGTCGGCTCGCATCCGGGCGTGTTGATATCGACGGCCCGGCCAGTATGGTGTTCGCTGTAGCCGGGCGGCGCGCTCAGGCTGAGGATGCGGTCCATCTCCATCCCCTTGTCCAGCTTGGCGCGAATGATTTCCGCCTGCCTTTCCAGCGGGCGAAAGGCGGAGACGATCTCGAGCACGATGGCATCTGCCGCAGCGGCTTGCTTCATGTCATGCCAAGCGGCGGCGGCTGCCGGAATCAACTGATGCTGCCTTCCGTGACGGTCCACCTCGGCAAGCTGGAGCTCGCGGGCCGGCTCATATGGCGCTAGGGCGCGCCGCTCCAGGATGTTCGGTGTAATACCGAGCGCATCCAGCATGGCGCGTAGTTGCTGTTGCGAATCGTGCATGGGGGAACAGAGGGGGAATGCGGAGGGAGGCAAATTGTACGTCAAGGAAAGCATGCGAACCGAAGCCTTCGAAGCCAGTCATTAAAGGGAGTGCAAATAATCAGGAGAGTGACCATGAGAACGAACTGGCGCGTGCTCGCCGTACTGCCGGCCCTGATGCTCGGCGCGCAGGTCGCGGCACAACAAGCAGCCCCCGCTGCAACGGCGGACCGGACCACCTCGTCATCTACAGCCGCGGCAACCGCAGCGAACGCAGCGAACACAGGGCAATTGGCGCAGTTCGACATGCGGGCGAGCAAGTTGATCGGCAAGGATGTGAAGAATGCGCAGGGCGAGAACCTTGGCACGGTGCAAGACCTGGTGCTTGATGTCGAACATGCCCATGTGCGCTACATCGTGCTTTCCTACGGCGGCTTTCTTGGCTTGGGCGAGCGGCTCGCTGCGTTCCCGGTCAGCCGCTTCAAGCCGGGGCAGGAAGACGGTTTGATCCTGCAGGTGAGCCGCGCCGAGCTGGAAAAGGCGCCTGGCTTCAAGGAGAGCGCTTGGCCGGACTGGAACGACAAGAGCTACACGATGAATGTGGACCGCCTGTTCCTCAAGGACGACGAACTGGCGCGCGGTCCGGAGGGCGGCCGGTTGACGCGCGCGAGCGACGTGCTCGGCAAGGACGTCAGTGATGGCGGCAATCGCAACGCGGGCAGTATCGAAGACGTGGTGGTCAATCTCGCCAACGGCCAGCTCAGGTTCGTGGTGCTGGATTACGCCTCGCGCATGAATACGGACCAGCGCCTGGTTGCGCTGCCATCGAGCGCTTTCCGTTTTCCGAGTCGTCCCGACCTGCCGATCTTCCTGTTGCTGGATCGGGAACGCGTCGCCAAGGCCGAGCCGTTCGACGAGGAGAAATGGGCCGAGCGGGCGGCGACCAGCGGTAAAGCGCAAGCGGGCGCGACCCAGTCGGGTGGCGACACCGCACCGGCGGGAGACGCGGCCTCGGGGCGCTGAAGCGGTCGCGTTTTTCATCGGGATTGCTCTTCCTGGCCCATAAATTGCTGCTTCCCGTTTTGCATGCGTGAAGGCGTGGGTGCCGATCACGTGCAAAACCAGGGGAGAGCAAATGGGATCGATACGCGATAACGGCGCAGCGCGCGGGGTCGTTTACGTGCCCAAGACGGGCGCGCTGCCTCACGGGCACGAGTGCGCCACCCATCGCGCGCAAGCGCATAGGCTGGCGGATTTGCTCGGTCAGGACTTCGTTGGCGATCTGGACATCGAGGCAGGGACGGTCCGCAACGCAGGGGTGACGGGTGGGCTGCCTGGCGCTCTACCGCTGCACGCTTACTTCGTGCCCGCCGACAGTATCAGCACCGAAGCCGCCGCGCAGTTGGGCGTACGCGACGAGCAGGACTTGTTCGGCGGAGTGGTGCCGCATCCGTTCGTGGCGACCAAGACGATCACGCATGGCTTGCTCGCTCCGGAGGCGCAGGCGCCGACCGGTTGGTCGCGAGACTTCGCCGAGGCCGTGCGGGAGGTGACGCTGCCGGGCTATTCGGCGTTCGCGCTGGACGATGCCTTGGCCGCCGGACGCCGTCTGCTGGAGCGCGGCCCGGTGCGGGCAAAGCTTGCGCTCGGCGTCGGCGGCCTGGGGCAGGCGGTCGCGCAGGATGCGGCACAACTTGAGCGCGTGCTGCGCGAATTCGACGCCGACGCCGGGCTGCATGAGGGCGTGGTGCTCGAATCCAATCTCGAACAGGTCGCCACCCTGAGCGCCGGGCGGGTGCGCCTGGGCGAGCTGGTGGTGACGTACTACGGTCAGCAGCGCCTGACACGCGACAACCGCGGCGCGGAGGTGTATGGCGGCTCCGACCTGGTCCTGGTGCGTGGCGATTTCGACGCTTTGCTTGCCCTCGATCTGGACCCGCCGGTCAGGCAGGCGCTGGAGCAGGCCAGCATTTACCACGCTGCCGCGCTGCGCTGCTATCCCGGCTTGTTCGCCTCGCGCTGTAACTACGACATTGCTCAAGGGCGCGACGCCGCGGGGCGCTGGCACTCGGGCGTGCTCGAGCAGTCCTGGCGCATAGGCGGTGCCAGCGGGGCCGAGCTGGAAGCGGTCGACGCCTTCCTGCGCGAACCGGAACTGCGGCTCGTACGCGCCTCGACGGGGGAGATCTACGGAGCGGACGCACAGGCACCCGCCGACGCCAGGATTTACTACTGGGGCGAGGATCCGCATGTCGGACGCTTGCTCAAATATGCACGGACACAGGGGTATGGCTACACGTGAGCAGAACATCGATATCGAGGTAGACGGCATCACCATTGCCGGAACCGTGATCGCGCCGCAGGCACGCATGCCCGGCGTGCTGTTCGTACATGGCTGGGGCGGGTGTCAGGAGCAATACCTGGCGCGCGCGCATAAGCTCGCGGCACTCGGTTGCGTGTGCATGACCTTCGATTTGCGCGGCCACGCGCAAACGCGCGGCCAGCACGAGACCGTCACGCGCGAAAGCAATCTGGCTGATGTACTGGCCGCCTACGAGCGCCTGGTCGCACAGCCCGAGGTCGATCCGGAGCGTATTGCCGTGATAGGCAGCAGTTACGGCGGCTACATGGCCGCATTGTTGACGGCGCTACGCCGGGTGCGCTGGCTTGTATTGCGGGCACCCGCGCTGTATCGCGACGAGGGATGGGATTTGCCGAAGCGCCAGTTGCACAAGGGCGACGATCTGGAGCTGTATCGTCGTTCCGTGGTCGCGGCAGACCAGAATCGCGCCTTGCGCGCTTGTGCGGCGTTTGCCGGCGACGTACTTATTGTTGAATCTGGGCAGGATGTCGTGATCCCGCATCCGGTCGTCACCAGCTATGTGGAGGCCTGTACTCGTGCGCGTTCGCTGACCTACCGCGTGCTGGACGAGGCCGACCATGGCTTGTCCGATCCGGCGAGCCAGGAAGCCTATACCTCGCTGCTGTTGTCATGGTGGGCCGAAATGACGGGTATGACGGGAACGCTTGCGCGAGCCGGTGCTGTACCTGCCGCACGCGCGGCATGAGCCGCAATGACTGGTTGCACTGCAGGGGCATGGTAGGAGCGAGGCGAAAAAAAACGGCGCGAAATGCGCCGTTTTTCATTTGCACCGACCGCAATCAGCGCAGATTGGCTAGGCGCTCGCGCGCCGTGGCCGCTGCCGGCGAAGCCGGATAGCGTGACACCAAAGTCTGCAGGGCTTCGACTGCGGCATTGCGATTCTTCAGCTCGAGATGGCAGCTTGCGATGTTGAGCAAAGCTTCCGGCGCGCGTGAATTGGTCGGATAGCGTTCCAGCACGACCTTGTGCGCGGCAATCGCATTCGTGTAATCGCGTTGCGCGTAATAGGTATTGCCCAGCCAGTACTGCGCTGCCGGGGCCAGCTCGGACTGCGGATAGCGCGTGGTGAAATCGTAGAAAGCGGCAGCCGCGTTG
>DATBUE010000321.1:0-4824 GCA_036516375.1 Noviherbaspirillum sp.
ATCTCGGGGCGATCCGGATGGGCGCGGTCGTGGTTCAGCAGCCAGAAGGCAGGCCATGCACCCTTGCCGTACGGAAGCTTGGCTTCCATCTCGAAGTAACCGTAGGTCTGATAGAACTTGCCGTCGGTATCGATGGTGCGGTTGAAGAACTTGCCCGAGGCATCGCGTTGCGGCCAGATCTTCAGCTTGCCGTCTTCAACGGCGTAGTTCTTGGTCGGGTTGTCGTCGCTGTACCAGATCTTGCTGTTCCAGACCTTGGTGTCGAAGCCGTTGTCGAACTCGTCAGCAAAGCTCATCGTGTATTTGCTGGCGTCCTGTCCATAGGGGCCGACTTCGGATTGGGGGGCTGCTGCCTGAGGTGCTGCTGCCGGGGTCGCAGCAGGAGATGCAGCAACATCGCCAGTCGAGGATTGCAACGTGGTCGCGCCAGCCAGGCTGAGGTCGCCTTGCGCGGCGGGATCAGCAGCGCCACCGCCACCGCCACCACAGGCGGCCAACAGGATGGCAATGGAAGCGCAGCAAGCGGCTTGAATCGAAGAGCGGCGGATGTTGAGGTTCTGCATTGGGTGTCCTTTCAAATGACGCTGGGCAAGAATGCGCACAAGCAAGAACCCCTCTGAGTTTGCCCGTCGGAAATTGGTTCCAGGAAAAACGTCGGGCACAACGCCCTGCTCTTCGTATGGGCGCATCGAAACGAGGACAAAAGGGAAAGAGGCTGCGACGCTCAGTGAGCGCGGCAAAAGGAAAAAGGCTGGCCAGAATGGCTAGCCAGATTGTTCATGGCAGGAGGGGCCCCTGTTTCGACAAAGCCTTTTATTTCAATGGCTTGGGCGCAGCAAGGTGCTCAAGCCTGCGAGGCAGGACCTTGATTTTTTGACGAGCAGAATTGGCAACCGCGCTGTTCGGCTTCATGGGCGGCGTGCCTTGTCGATCAGGTCACGGATTCGACGTCGATTTTTTTTCGATTTTTTTCTGGCGACGTCGAAAAAGCCGTTCGGAAGTTGGCAAACAAGCCTCAACTCCTGCGGCTTTCCTTGTCATATCGCTCCGACTTCGCGCGCAGGAAGAAGGAAGAATGGCTGCAATCACCGCAACGGCATCAGCAGCAGCGCCAGGTTGCGCAACTTAGAGCGGATTCGCTCTGACCAGCTCGCCGATGCCGGACGGTGCCCGCGGTACTGCGTTGCGGCTCCTTGCCATGGCACCCGCCATGTCGCGTCGCCGCGCCTTGTCCCGCAGCCAATCCGCCTCGGCCTCGACTGAGCCAGTCAGGGCAAATCCGCTCTAACGGTAGCCATCGGGGTTCGCATGTTGCTGGAACCAAAAGTTGCGCCCCGTCACTAATAGGTGCGCAAGTCGCTTTGACAACCGCGTATCCACAACTTACCAGGAGAAGAAACATGATGAACTTGACAGCCTTCGCGTCTCAGACCATGGCTATGAGAAACCTCTTTGTTCCCACGGCTTCGAACACCGGCACGGATGAAGCGAGCGAGCCAGCCAAGAAATTGCAGGAATTTAAGCAAAAAACAGAAAGAGTGGAGGATGACAGAAACCCCCTATTGAATCTTGTATAGCGTTCGTCCCAAGAAGCGCCAAAAAGCGCATGACGATGGCTCCCATCGCAGGATGCAAAAAGACGGGACCATTGTCTTGCTTTCGACAAACCGGACGCCGCGACGGGCGTCCGGTATAACCATGCGTCTATCAAGCGTAGGCACCCAGGTCACCGGACCATCTTCGAATCATCCCTGCTTGGCAGCGGCGACGGTGGCGGCAAGGATTCAGGTGGTTTCCTGAACTGCCACGCACGCACGTAATTGATTTCGAAAGAGTTGGATTTCCCCTGCGGCGTGCTGTCGTCCGGCTCACCGCTGTCGCTGCCGAACCACAGGTCGAGGATGATGTATTTCGGGTCCGGCATACGCGCGCGTATCTCGTGCACCTTGCGCCCGTCGAAATAGAAGATCAGGCGCTCGGGCTCCCACTTCACCGCGTACTTGTGAAACTTGGCAGACAGGTCGCGCCTGGCGTCCCACTGCAAGCCGTCGGCCTTGACGTTTTCATCCAGCCACACCGTCACGCCGTAGGCAGTGGGGCGCGACACGCCTTCCTTGTCCTTGTAGCCCCAAGGCGCGATGCCACCGGCATAGGCTTCCATGATGTCGATCTCGGGGCGTCGCTTGTCGATGTGATTGAACAACCAGAATGCGGGCCAGGTCCCCTTCCCGCGCGGCAGCTTCGCTTCCATCTCGAAATAGCCGTAGGTCTGGTAGTAACGGCCGTCGGTGTCGAGCGTGCGGTTGAAGAACTTGCCGCTGGCGTCGCGCTGCGGCCAGATCTTCAGCTTGCCGTCTTCCACCGCGTAATTGATGGTGGGGTTGGAGCGCTCGTACCAGATGTGGTCGTTCCACAGCGCCGGGTTGAAGCGGTCGAACTCTTCGGAAAAGCTGAGCGCCCATTCCTTCGGGTCCTGGCCGTAAGGGATCTTTTCAGTGCCCGCCTTCTTGACGTACTCCGCGTGACGCTCCGCGATTTTTTTCTCTTCGCTCTTTGCGTGCTTCTCGTCCTTCTTGGCGCAAGCCACCAACGCCACGCCCAGGCCGGCCACGAGCACCAGCAGCAGCGCAAGGCTGCGCAACTTAACGGTAGCCATCCGGGTTCGCATGTTGCCAGCGCCAGTGGTCGGCGCACATTTCCGCCAAACCCTTCTGCGCGCGCCAGTCGAGCAAGTCGACGGCGCGCTTCGGGTCGGCGTAGCAGGTCGCGATGTCGCCGGGACGACGGCCGACGATCTGGTACGGCACTTCGCGTCCGCTGGCCTGCTCGAAGGCGCGCACCATCTCGAGCACGCTGTACCCCTGGCCAGTGCCGAGGTTGACGGTGAAGCTGCGGTTGTCGCGGAACAGTGCGTTCAATGCCGCGACATGGCCGCGCGCGAGGTCCACCACGTGGATGTAGTCGCGCACGCCGGTGCCGTCCGGCGTTGGATAGTCGTTGCCGAACACGGAGAGTTTGTCGCGCCGGCCGACGGCAACCTGGCTGATGAAGGGCATCAGGTTGTTCGGGATGCCGCGCGGGTCTTCACCAATCTTCCCGCTTGGATGCGCGCCGACCGGATTGAAGTAGCGCAGCACACCGATGCCCCACGCTGGATCCGAGCGCCCCAGGTCTTCCAGCACCTGCTCCACCATCAGCTTGGAGCGCCCATAGGGATTGGTGACGGACAGTCTTGCGCTTTCGCGAATCGGCACCGATTCAGGGTCGCCGTACACGGTGGCCGATGAGCTGAACAGGAAGAGCTTGATGCCGGCCCCACCCAGCGCCTGCAGCAGCGTGACGCTGCCGCCGACGTTGTTCTCGAAATAGGACAGCGGCTTCTCCACCGATTCCCCCACTGCCTTCAGGCCGGCAAAGTGGATGCAGGCGTGGACCTCGTGCTCCTTCAGCAGCGCATCGAGCGCGGCGCGGTCACGCACGTCTATCTGATGAAAGGGAATCTCCTGGCCGGCGATTTGCCCGGCGCGGCGCAGGGCTTCGGGTGAACTATTGGAGAGATTGTCGAGTCCGATCACTGCATAGCCTGCGGCCAGCAGTTCGATGCAGGTATGCGAGCCGATGTAACCGCTCGCCCCGGTTACCAGGACCGTTTTCCGGGTCGTCATGACTTGGTTTCCTCAGTGGTGAAGTGTTGGATGTGTTGGGTGTGTTGCGCACATTGTGCACAGTTGCGATGGACGACGCGCTGCTGTTTGCATGCGGCTGCGCGAAGGCTCCGGCGCGGCGCACGCAAACACACGGCAAGACGCCTGCCCGTACATCGCTTTGAAGGCCGTCGCCATACGGCTGTCCCGCGCCCGGGTTCAATCTGCAAGGGGCTTGCTGCTCCTGCCTCGGCTTCCTCGCCAGGCGCCTCCTCCCGCTCAGCCCCGCGCGTTCAGGCCGCCGCCATCTCCAAAGGGGCGCTCGCATTGCGCATCTCCGCAACGATGTGCTCGGAGAGGCGGAAGGCTAGCGCTGCCAGCGTGATGGTCGGGAAATTGGCGCCTGCAGTGGGGAAGACCGAACTGCCGGCCACCCACAGGTTGCTCATGCCGTGCACCTTGCAATTGCGGTCGACCACGCCGTGCTTGGGCGAGTCGTGCATGCGCGTCGTGCCCATGTGGTGCCACGTGCCTTCCAGGTCGGAGGGCCAGCGCCCACCTTCGATAGGCGCATCCAGATCGACTTCGGCCACGCCGGAGGCGCGCATGTCTTCGGCCAGGATTGCCAGCGTACGGTCGAAGGTGCGCTGCACCTTCGAAGTGAGCCGCCAGTCCACGCGCACGCGCGGCATGCCGAGCTGGTCCTTCTGCGAGGGCGAGAGCATCACGCGGCTGTCCGGATTCGGCTCCGGCTCCACGATCAGCTGGAACTTCACGCCGCGTATCAACCAGCGCGGCTGGTAGAGGCGCGTGTAGCCATAGGCCAGCGTATCGATCGGGTTGCCGATCATGGTCAGGATGTCGCGCGTCAGACTCCAGTCTTCCTGGTTCTTCTTCAGCATCGCCTGCTTGATGCGGAACAGCGCCTGCGCGCCTTCGCTGCCTTCGCCGGGGAAGATCGAAGAGAACCACACACGCGCATTCAGGATGCCCTCTTCCTTCAGGGTTTCCGGCGTCAGCGCGAACTGGTGCGCCACGCAGGTGCCGTGCGCCGAGACGGCCGCATTCATGTAGTGGTACTTCACATCCGAGAGCTTGTTGCGCGACCAGTTGCGCGTGAAGCGGATGTTCCCGGAGAACAGACGCGGGTGATCCATGAAGAAGCGGCCGACGAGGTCGT
>DATBUE010000322.1:0-6072 GCA_036516375.1 Noviherbaspirillum sp.
CCGTCACCGGACTATGTCGGGCGCAGCGTTCTATCACCGCATCCATAATCATGGCATCCTCCTGTGCCGCTTGGATGCCGAAGTACTGATTCAGTGCCTGACTCTTGCCAGGACTCTACAGAAGCACCTTTAAAGGGGTGGTACTTAGAGCGGATTCGCCCTGACCGGCTCAGTCGAGGCCGAGGCGGATTTCCCGCGGAACAAGGCGCGGCGACGCGACATGGCGGGTGGCATGGCAAGGAGCCGCAACGTCGTGCCGTGGGCAAGCCGTCCGGGATCGGCGAGCTGGTCAGGACGAATCCGCTCTAGCCCTTCCTGCGCATCGAGCATTGCATGCCACGTTCAACCAGTTTGTCCTGGAACGCATGGCTGACGTACTGGCTACATCGAATTCTTCGGCATTCCGACCTCAGTGACTTGTTGACATCCCACTGTTGAATTACCTACCTGGACAGCATTGTCCGATAAACATGGACGGAAGCCGATAGCCTCGCCATCCTAACTAGCGGTAGCCGCCACCTTCCCCCGCGCCGCATGCAATTTCCTGTAGCTGTCAATCAAGCGATGGTGCCTATCAAGCCCCTCCAGTTTCATACTGGTCGGCATCAGGCCAAAGAAGCGCACACTCCCCTCCACTGAGCCCAGCACTGCGTCCATCCGCGTGTCGCCATACATGCGGCGGAAGTTGACTACGTAGTCGTCCAGCTCCAGCTCGTCATCGAGCAGCACTTCCAGCACCACGTTCAAGGCCTGGTAGAACAATCCGCGCTCGACCGTGTTGTCGTTGTACTGCAGGAAGGCGCCGACGAGTTCGTGCGCTTCCTCGAAGTGCTGCAGGGCGAGGTGAATGAGCAGCTTCAATTCGAGAACGGTGAGCTGTCCCCATTCCGTGTTCTCGTCGAACTCGATGCCGATCAGGGTAGCGATGTCGGAGTATTCATCGAGTTCGTTGTTGTCCAGGCGGTCGAGCAACGCTTCGAGGCTGGCGTCGTCCAGGCGATGCAAGTTCAGGATATCGGCGCGGAACAGCAGGGCCTTGTTGGTGTTATCCCAGATCAGGTCTTCGATGGGGAAGACTTCCGAATAGCCGGGCACCAGAATCCGGCAGGCGATGGCGCCTAGCTGGTCGTGGACCGCCATGTATGCCTCTTTGCCCATGTCCTTGAGGATGCCGAACAGGGTTGCGGCTTCGTCGGCGTTGGAGTTTTCGCCTTGGCCGGAGAAATCCCATTCCACGAAATCGAAATTCGCTTTCGCGCTGAAGAAGCGCCACGACACGACGCCGCTGGAATCGATGAAGTGTTCGACGTAGTTGTTGGGCTCGGTCACCGCTTCGCTGACGAAGGTGGGTTGAGGCAGGTCGTTCAGGCCCTCGAAGCTGCGGCCCTGCAGCAGTTCGGTGAGACTTCGTTCCAGCGCGACCTCGAAGCTGGGGTGCGCGCCGAACGAGGCGAAGACGCCGCCGGTGCGCGGGTTCATCAAGGTGACGCACATGACCGGATAGAGGCCGCCCATCGACGCATCCTTCACCAGCACCGGGAAGCCCTGCTCTTCCAGGCCCTGGATGCCGGCGACGATGCGCGGGTATTTCGCCAGCACTTCGGGCGGTACATCGGGTAGCGCCATTTCGCCTTCGATGATTTCGCGCTTTACCGCGCGTTCGAAGATCTCGGACAGGCACTGCACTTGCGCCTCGGCCAGCGTGTTGCCGGCGCTCATGCCGTTGCTGCCATATAGGTTTTCGACGAGGTTGGACGGGAAGTACACGACCTCGCCGTCGGACTGCCGCACGAACGGCAGCGAGCAGATGCCGCGCTCTGCATTGCCGGAGTTGGTGTCGATCAGATGCGAGCCGCGCAGCTCGCCGTCGAGTTCGTAAATCGGCAGGCTGTATTCGTCGAGGATTTCGGGCGGCAGCGTATCGTCCGGGCCGGGCTTGAACCAGCGTTCGTTCGGGTAATGCACGAACTCGGCATTGGCGATGTCTTCGCCAAAATACGAGCCGGCGTAGAAATGGTTGTTGTTGATGCGTTCGATGAATTCGCCCAGCGCCGAGGCCAGTGCGCTTTCCTTGGTCGCGCCCTTGCCGTTGGTGAAGCACATCGGCGAGTGCGCATCGCGGATATGCAGCGACCACACGTTGGGGACGATATTGCGCCAGGAGGCGATTTCTATCTTCATGCCCAAGGCGGCCAATACGCCGGACATGTTGGCGATAGTTTGCTCCAGGGGCAGGTCCTTGCCGAGGATGCAGGTACGGGCGTCTGCAGCGGGCTGCAGGGTCAGCAAGGCCTGGGCATCGGCATCGAGGTTCTCCACCTCTTCAATCACGAACTCTGGGCCGGCTTGCACCACTTTCTTCACGGTGCAGCGCTCGATGGAGCGCAGGATGCCGCGTCGGTCGGCCTCCGATATATCTGCGGGCAGCTCGACCTGGATCTTGAAAATTTGCTGGTAGCGGTTTTCCGGGTCGACGATGTTGTTTTGCGAGAGGCGGATGTTTTCGGTGGGGATGTTGCGCGTGTTGCAGTACAACTTCACGAAGTAGGCTGCGCACAGGGCAGACGAAGCCAGAAAGTAGTCGAAGGGACCGGGAGCGGAGCCGTCGCCCTTGTAGCGGATGGGCTGGTCGGCGATGACGGTGAAGTCGTCGAACTTGGCTTCGAGACGTAGCTTGTCGAGAAAGTTGACCTTGATTTCCATGGGGGGGAATTCCAGAAGTGGTGCGTGGATGGCGAGGCCGCCATTATGGGGGGATGGGCGGGCCGCGGGGGGAGATCGGGGCCCTTCCGTGTGCGCGGTGGCGATTGCGCGAGAAGGCGGAGATGTGATCGTTAGAGCAATTACTTGTGCGTTTTTAGTTGAGAGGGGCGGCGTCCTGCAACTTCATGCACGTGGGCAGAGGGCTTCAGGGCTGCCGGGATGTTGTCGGGGATTTAAGCGGGGCTGCTGGGTTCCCGCCTTCGCGGGAACGACAGGTTGGGGGTGGGTGACGGTGCAGGGTGCTTGGCGGGCGATTCGAGATCGAACCAGATCAAGATCTGATCAGGTCAAAATCGAATCAGCCAAGATCGAATCAGGGCGGGGTTTCGGGTGCGGGGCTTGTGCGTAAACCCACGTTCAGGGGCGTGCGCCGGGTGTCGCTCCAGATGCTCCACCCAGTGTGCCATTCTGCAAGCGCAAGCCCAGCCCTACCGAAACCAGCGCCACCAATGCCCCTGCCAGGAAAATCTCCCGATAGGCGCCGTAGACGATGGCTTTGAGTGAGCCGCGTCCTGCCGCATCCATCCCTGCTGCAGCGGCATGCAACGTCTCGCTGAGAAACTCTCCTCCGGCCAGCGCACCGGCAGGCAGCGCATCGCTCAATGCAGCGAGCAGAAGCGCGGTGAGCACCGCCGTGCCGACCGCCGCACCGAAGGCGCGGAAGAAGGAAGACGCGGCCGTCACCACGCCGAGATGCTCGCGCGGGACGGCGTTCTGCACCACGGCCATCACGGCGGGAATCTGGATGCCCAGTCCCAGGCCGCCCAAGCCGAGCAGGCAATGGCCGAGGATGGGCATGCCGGCGTCGATGAAGGCAAGCAGTGCCAGTGCGAACGGCACCATCGCGGCGCCGAGCAGTTGCACCGGCTTGTAGCGGCCGGTGCGCGACATCCACCAACCGCCACCTAGCGAACCGATGGGCATGGCCAGCGTCAGCGGCAGCAGATGCAGCGCGGCGAGATCGACACGCGCGCCGGAAGCCATCTGCACGCGCATCGGCACCAGCACGGTCAGCGATACCAGCTCGAAGAAGATGATGAACAGCAGTGCGCAACAGATCGTCACCGCGGGGTAACGGAAGATGCGCAGCGGGACCAGCGGTTCGGCGGTGCGGCGCTCCAGCCAGACATAGGCTGCAAGCAACAACGCGCCGAACGCGAACAGCGGAAGAATCTCCCCCGCATCGTGCAGGCCTTGTCCGATGCGCGCGAGCGCAACCAGGATTGCGCTCAAGCCTGCGGCCAGCAGCACGGCGCCGGGGAAATCGATGTGACCGCGGCGGCCGGTCGGCACCGGCAGACGTGCCAGCACGCGGCGGCAAATCCACAGCGCGAGCAACCCGAGCGGCAGGTTGATCCAGAAGATCCAGCGCCAGGACAGATGCTCGGTCAGCAGGCCGCCGATGATGGGACCGGAGACATTGGCCAGCGCATAGGCGCCGCTGATGTAGGCCTGGTAGCGGCCGCGTTCACGCGGCGCGACCACGTCGGCCACGGTGGTGGTGGCGACCGAGATCAGGCCGCCGCCGCCCAAGCCTTGCAGCACGCGCGCAATCACCAGCATCTCCATCGAGGAGGCCAGTGCGCAGGCAACTGAAGTAAGAATGAAGATGACGATCGCGGCTGAGAGCACGATGCGACGGCCGTAGAGGTCGCCGAGCTTGCCGTAGATCGGGGTGGAGACGGCGACCGCGACGAGGTAGCCGGAGACGACCCAGGCCAGTTGATCCAGCCCGGAGAGGTCGGAGGACATGCGCGGCAGCGCGACGGAGACGATGGTCTGGTCGAGCGCGCCCAGCAAAATGGCCAGCATCAAGCCGGCCATCACACCGCGTATTTCGACCGGGGACAGGAGCAGTTGCGCGCCTGTCCCGGTTGCCGCGTTTGTCATCAGAGAAACAAGACGGGTTGGGCGCGCTTAGCCAGCCGCTGCCACTCGCAGGCCCGATTCACCCGTCACCGGATCGGACCTGATTCCGTTTCCCATTTCTTCCAGGATGCGCTGCTTCAAGCCATCTTCACCGAAGGCTTGCACCGCATCCTTGACCGTGAACTCGGCCACCACGTGACCGGGTGCGCGGAACACCATGATGCGGTCGCCGATGTCGATCGCTTCCTTGATCGAGTGCGTGACGAACACGCCGGTCTTGTTGGTTTCCTTGACCAGGCGACGGAACTCGTGGCGCAACGTAGCACCCGTCAGTTCGTCGAGCGCGGAGAACGGCTCGTCGCACAGCAGGATTTCCGGGTTGGTGGCGAAGGCGCGCGCAATCGATACACGCTGGCGCATGCCGCCGGAGAGCGAATGCGGCCACTTCTCACAGTGCTGCTCCAGGCCCAGCCGCTTCAACCAGTCCATACCGATGGCCAGGCGCTTTTCACGCGGGACCTTCTGCAGTTCCAGGCCGTAGGCGACGTTTTCGATCGCGGTGCGCCAGGGCAGCAGGCGGTCGTTCTGGAACACGACCGACAGCTTGCCGGCCAGTGCGGAAAAGTCCTTGAACGGATCCTTGCCCAGCACCTCGACCGTGCCCGCGGAGGGCTCGATCAGGCCGATCAGCAAGTTGAACATCGTGGACTTGCCGCAACCGGTCTTGCCGACCACGGCCACCAGCTCACCCTTGTCGATGTGCAGGGACAGATCCTTGGCTGCGAACTTCTGGCCGGACTCGTCGCCCTCGAAGCGCTTGTCCACATTTCTGAATTCGACGACTCTCATAATCCACGCTCCGATTGCGGACGATAACGAAGGAAGGTGTCTTCCAGCAGCGTCACGACCTTCTGCGACAACACCACGAACAGCACGAGGACCAGGGTCCAGGCGATGGCGCCGGCCATGTCGAACAATTGCTGGCGCTGCAGCAGTTCGTAGCCCACACCGATCGAGGCGCCGACCAGCTCGGCCACCACCACCACACGGGCGACGTTACCGAGGTTGACCTTCCACGCAGTCAGGATGCCGGGCAGGATGCTCGGTCCGATCAGCGTGCGGAACTTGTCCCAACCCGAAGGACGGAACGACAGGCACATCTCGACCAGATCCTTGGACATCGCACGATACGAGTCGTAGATCTGGAAGGCGAAGGCCGGCAGCGTCGTCATCACGATGATGAACCAGATGCGGAACTCGGTCGTCTGGAACCAGATCACCGAGATCACGACCCAGGACAACGCAGGGATGCCCTGGTTAAAGGTCAACAGCGGATGCACGTAACGCTCGACCTTCTGCGACATGCCCATGAAGATCCCCAGCGCGCCACCGACGATGAAGGCACCCGCCATCCCGCCGAGAATGCGCAGCGAAGTGGCG
>DATBUE010000323.1:0-1593 GCA_036516375.1 Noviherbaspirillum sp.
TCTTGACTACAAGGATTTGCCGCGCGACATACGCCCCGCCGACATACTGCTGCTGAACGACGGCCTGATCGTGCTGACTGTCGATCGTGTTGTGGGCAGCGCGATTCACACGACGGTGAAGATCGGCGGCGAGCTCTCGAACAACAAGGGCATCAACCGTTTGGGTGGGGGTTTGTCCGCGCCGGCACTGACCGCGAAGGATATGGAAGACATCAAGACTGCGATGAGCTTCCAGGCCGATTTCCTCGCCGTCTCCTTTCCGAAGAGCGCGGCCGACATGATCATGGCGCGCCAGTTGGCGAATATTGCCGGCGAAGCGCACAAGCACAAGCCGCAGATGATCGCCAAGATCGAGCGGGCCGAGGCGATTCCCGTGCTGCAGGAAATCCTTGATGCCTCCGACGGCATCATGGTTGCGCGCGGAGACCTCGCTGTCGAAGTCGGCAATGCCGCCGTGCCGGCACTGCAGAAGCGCATGATCAAGATGGCCCGCGCGAGCAACAAGCTTGCGATCACGGCGACGCAGATGATGGAATCGATGATCGTCAATGCCGTGCCCACCCGGGCGGAAGTGTCGGACGTGGCCAACGCAGTGCTGGACGGCACCGATGCGGTGATGACTTCGGCCGAGACGGCTTCCGGCAAGTATCCGGTGGAGACGGTCGAAGCAATGGCGGCGATCTGCATGGAGGCGGAGAAGTCGGACGTCGTGAAACTCGATGCCGATTTCCTGAACGCCACCTTCACACGCATCGACCAGTCGATCGCCTATGGCGCGTTGTTTACCGCTTACCACCTGCGCGTGAAGGCCATCGCTGCGTTGACCGAATCGGGCTCGACGGCGCTCTGGATGAGCCGCCACAACATAGACATTCCCATTTACGCAATCACGCCTATCCTGCAAACACAGCGCAAGGCTGCACTGTTTCGCAACGTGACCACCTTCGAGCTTGCACACTCGACCGACCGCGAAGCGGTTCTTAAAGGAGTGCAAGATTTGCTGATAGCCAAAGGTGTCGTGCGTAAAGGTGACATGATTGTGCTGACTTGGGGCGAGCCGATGGGGCAGGTCGGCGGCACGAACGCGATGAAGATCATGAAGATCGGCGAGTACTGAATTTTGCGTTCGCCGGAACGGCACCCGAGCTTGCAGTAGTTTGTCATTCCCGCGCAGGCGGGAATCCAGAGATGGCACGACGAGGCTTATTGCCGGGATTTCTGGGCTCCCGCCTGTGCGGGAGCGACAAATCGAAAGCAGCAGATTGAATCGGTAGCCTGCTCGCAGTACAAACCGCAAAGAATTTTATTGTCTGGAGAACACCATGCCTCTCGTATCCATGCGCCAATTGCTCGACCACGCCGCCGAAAACGGCTACGGTCTGCCGGCATTCAACGTCAACAACCTCGAACAGGTCACCGCGATCATGGAAGCCGCCAATGAAGTTGGCGCGCCGGTGATCATGCAAGCCTCGGCAGGTGCCCGCAAATACGCCGGCGAAGCTTTCCTGCGCCACCTGATCGAAGCCGCGGTCGAAGCCTATCCGCACATTCCGGTCGTCATGCACCAGGACCACGGCCAGTCGCCGGCAGTCT
>DATBUE010000324.1:0-3724 GCA_036516375.1 Noviherbaspirillum sp.
GCTTCATCGCTTCGAGCACGTTGTCGATGCCGACGACGTTGAGGAAAGTCTCCTGCTGGCCGGCGAACGACGCGTCCGGCAGGTCTTCGGCGGTGGCCGACGAGCGCACGGCGAACGACACTTCGGTGGCCGAACCGGCGACCAGGCGGTCGTAGAAGGTGCGGATTTCCTGCTCCAGGCGCGGCTGGAACGGCGTATCGACGATCCACTGGCGGATTTCGGCGCCGGCGGCGGCCAGCGCGCGCACGTCGTCCACGTCCAGGCTCTCCAGGCGCTGCGCGATACGATCGCCCAGCGACGGACCGCCATCGATGCTATGGCCGAGGAAGTCGCGGAAGGCCAGCGCCGTGGTGGCAAAGCCGCCCGGCACGCGCACGCCAGCTCCAGCCAACTGGCTGATCATTTCGCCGAGCGATGCGTTCTTTCCGCCGACGGACTCCACGTCCGTCATGCGCAGGTTTTCAAATGCTGCTACGTAGACGACTCCCTGAGCAGACGCAGATGCGCCTCCCATTGTTGATGCGTTGGACATGACTACCTCTGGTTTGATGATAAGAAATCTGCATAGCTGTCTCATCGCCGCCTTTACGCACTGCTCTTTTTGTTATTCTTGGGAGCGCGTCTGGGGGTGGTGTTGCAATTTGCGCCCCATTTTACCGCCTCCGCCGGTTCGCGCTTCGAACCATTTCAAACTTTTCATGCTCCGGACTATGCCCGCTTCGCCAGCCCCGCACTTCCCCGCCGCCGACCGTACCGTGTTCTTCGTCTCTGACGGAACCGGCATCACGGCGGAAACCTTCGGGCACTCCGTGCTCGCCCAGTTCGAGTTGCGATTCAAGCAAATCCGCCTCCCCTTCGTCGACACCCTGGACAAGGCACACGAGGCATTGCGCACTATCAATCATGCGTACGACACGGACGGCAAGCGCCCCATCGTCTTCTCGACCTTGGTCAAGGCCGAGCTCTCGCAAGTCGTGCGGCGCTCGGTCGGCTTGCACATGGATTTGATCCAGACCTTCGTCGAGCCGCTGGAACAGGAACTGGGCGTCAAGTCCACGCACACCATCGGCCGCAGCCACAACATCACCGACTCCGAGGACTACAAGAACCGCATCGAGGCCATCAATTTTTCGCTGGCCCACGACGACGGGCAGTCGCACGACAACCTGGAAGCGGCTGACGTGATCCTGGTCGGGGTTTCCCGCTCGGGCAAGACGCCGACCACTCTCTACCTGGCAATGCAATACGGCGTGAAGGCCGCAAACTACCCTCTGATTCCGGAAGACTTCGAGCGCGGCAAGCTACCCAGCGGCTTGCTACCCTTCCGCAAGAAGATCTTTGGCCTGTCGATTGCCCCGGACCGCCTCTCGGAGGTACGCAATGAACGCCGGCCCGGCAGCAAGTACGCCGCACTGGAGAATTGCCGCTACGAGATCAACGAGGCCGAAAAGATGATGCGGCGCGAAGGCATCCGCTGGATGTCATCGACGGCGAAGTCGATTGAGGAAATTGCGGCGACGATCCTGCAGGAACTGAAGTCCGACAAGCGCTCGTACTAACAAGATTGCCTCCGTCAAGAACAAGCTCCAACGCGCTTGGTCAAACTGCAGTAGTGAGCGACGGAGCGCGATATGGGGCTGCTGATTCTTGAGCTGGGATGGTGGGCACTGCTATTCCTGTTTTTCTGGATTTTGCGCGACACACGCGGCCGGCTTGCGGCAGAGCCAGACCCAGTCGTCGACAACGAGACCGGCACGCGCTCCTTCCCGGGGGCGTTCCAAGAACCCAGCGCTCTGCGTCAACCCATAGGTACCTACCTAGGGACAACCATTCATCGTTACGCAGAATTCGAAGGGCAAACCTATCAGTACGACAGGGTCTGCCCGCTTGAAGCATCGGCTTCGGTAAGCGCAGAAGAACTGTATCTCGCCCCCGGTTTGGTTTACCGTCCCATGCGAACGGCGCACTCGCTATCGTGCTAAATCTGCTTGCGCATTTGCTGCCGCACCTGCTCGAACAGGCATATGGCTGCACAAGCAGCGACGTTCAGTGATTCCACTGCCCCCGGATGGGGAATCGCGACCCGCAAATGCGCCCGTGCAAGCAATTCCGGGGCGACGCCCTGCCCTTCATTACCAAACAGCCAAGCCACCGGCCCGGATAGGTCGGCGTCATACAGCAGACCGTCTGCATGGGAACTGGTGGCAATAAGCGGTACAGCAGACGATGCGGCAAGTGCCGCGAGATCGGCGTGTTCAACGATAGTCATCAGGAAATGCGCGCCCATTCCCGCCCGTAGCACCTTGGGCGACCACGCTGCCACCGTACCCTGGCCGCATACCGCATATCTGATTCCGGCCGCTGCAGCGCTTCGCAGTATCGAGCCCAGATTGCCCGGATCCTGCAAGCCGTCCAGCAACACCGCGCTTTCGGTAAGCACATCCGGCAGAACGCCTTTTGGGGTCGCAATCAAAAATAACAGGCCGATCCCATTCTCCACCGGACTGAGCGCTCCATACAGCGCATCCGGCAGCGTCAAGACCTGCACGCCTAACGCTTCACAGCGTGCCAGCAAGGCGCTCACTTCCGGGTGACGTGCGCCGTCCTCGCTGCAAACAGCTGTTTGCGGGGCGCCATGGCTGTCCAGATAGGCTTCGCACAGGTGCACGCCGTCGAGCAGACTGAGTCCGGCTTTGCGCCTCGCTGGCGCGCTGGTAGCCAGCAGCTTCAACTCCTTGTAGCGCGGGTTCTCGCGAGAACTGATCGTTTTCATCGGGCGGGAGCCACCATTTGCTCGGGTGTTTCGAGTACGGCACGAACTGGCTCGAATGAACGCCGGTGGACGGGCGAAGCGCCATGCAGGCGCAGCCGCTGCAGATGCAGCGCGGTCGGGTAGCCCTTGTGCTGATCGAACCCGTACATCGGATACTGCAAATGCAGCTCGCGCAGCGCAGCGTCGCGCGCGGTCTTGGCGAGTATCGAGGCGGCCGATATGGCCGGCACCAGATCGTCGCCGCCTACCAGGGCTTCGGATCGCACCGGCATTACCGGGCAGCGATTGCCATCGATCAGCGCAAGAGTCGGCATGATCTGCAGGCCTTCGACTGCGCGCCGCATGGCAAGCAAGGACGCCTGCAGGATATTGAGCGCATCGATTTCCGTTTCACAGCACGAGGCGATGGTCCATGCAAGTGCCTGGGACTTGATGACGCAGGCGAGTTCCTCGCGCCGCGCTTCGCTCAGCTTCTTCGAATCGCGCAAGCCTTCGATCGAGCGAGCAGGGTCGAGAATCACCGCCGCGGCAAACACCGCTCCGGCCAGCGGCCCACGCCCCGCTTCGTCCACACCGCAAATCACTTCACCTGTGTAATCGAACAAGGACAGGGATTCGGTTCGCGTGCGTTTCACACCTGCCTCCCCTGCTGCTCCACGACCCGCAGCACCGCCTCGGCACTGAGTCGCGCGCTGTCACGTAGCAGCGTATCGTGCATCTCCTCGAAACGCTGGCGTAGCCGCAAGCGGCCAGGCTCATCGCTCAACTGCTGCCACATTGCGTCGGCCAGTGCCGCTGGTGTTGCCGCGTCCTGCAGCAATTCGGGAACAAGGAATTCATTTGCGAGGATATTGGGAAGGCCGACCCAGGGCTGGTAGCCCATGTGACGCAGAACGGCCCACGACGCGCGCATCATCCTGTACGCAATCACCATCGGTTTCTTAAACAGGG
>DATBUE010000325.1:0-2422 GCA_036516375.1 Noviherbaspirillum sp.
CATCAACTACCGCTGGCCCAGTACCTTCTGGGAATCGAAGGGACCGGGCGCGGAAGGCCTGTGCTGCGTCGGCTTCGTCACCGGCGCGGTCATGCTGTTGAACATGCAAGTGATGCAGGAAGTGGGCCTGTTCGACGAAGATTTCTTCCTTTACTACGAAGACGACGACCTGTGCCAGCGCGCCTTCATGCTGCGCAAGCCCATCCTCGTCGCCCCGCATGTCAATGTGATCCACCTGTCGCGCGGCTCCGTGCGCGGCAAGGCGCGGTGGCGCTCCGAGTTCTACCGGGGCTATCACCACGCGCAATCGAAGATCATCTTTACTGCCAAGCACAAGAACCGCGAAGCCGCCACCCAGTTGCGACGCAAGACCCTGATGCTGGCATTCGTTGCGGTCGTGCCGCGCCTGCTGCTGCCGGCGCCGCGCCACGTCGCGCGTCTGGTCGGTCGCATCTGCGGCCTGTGGCAACTTGACGCAAGGCGCGGCTGAGCTGCACCACTCTCGCCGTCCTCCCGCTCCACCCGTTCCAGGTACCACCATGGCAGACCACACTCCCGCACCGCGCCCCACCCTCACGATCGGCATCCTCACGCTGAACGAGGAAAAGCGCATTGCCAACTGCATCAACAGCGCAAAGTTCGCCGACCAGATCATCGTCGTCGACAGCGGCAGCAAGGACAACACGCGCGAGATTGCGCTCGGCCTCGGCGCCGAAGTACACAACTATCCGGACTGGCAAGGCTTTGCCGTGCAGCGCAACCGGCTGTTAAGGCACGTCACCGGGGACTACATCTTCTTTCTGGATGCCGATGAAGAGATCCCGCCGGAGTTGCAAAAGGAAATACAAGCCGTCGTCGCCGAGGGCAAGGATGAGGTCTGGGAAATCACCTGGAACCAGGTCGCCTTCGGTCGGCCGCTCACAGCCATGCACAGCACCGGCGGCATTCCGCGCCTGTTTCGCACGACATCGCTGCGCGAATTCACCGGGCTGGTCCATGAGAAGGCGGAAATGCACGGCGGCCCGCGCCCGATGCGGCGCTTTCGCGCGCGGGTGCTGCACTACTCGCGCGAATCGATCTACGACAGCCTGAAGAAACTCGCGCAATACGTGCAACTGGGTGCGGCCAAGCGCGCCAAGCTGGGCAAGCGCGGCGGTGTCCTGCGCGGCAGCGCCTCCGCCTTTGCCATCTTCCTGCGGCTCTATGTGTTCCGGCGCGGCTTCCTGTGCGGCGCCGAAGGTTTCCTGTTCTGCTTCTTCATCGCGCTCGAATGCTTCTTCCGCTATGTCGCGCTCGAGTACGACGGCGCCACGCTGGAAACGGCAATGGCGCGCTCCTGATTCCCTTTCGCACGCCCAGCATGACCGCCTCTTCTCTCGCCGCTGCCCCGGCCACCTTCCTCACTACGCCGATTCCCCTGCTCGATCGCAGCGCGAAAGTCCTGCTGATTGCGGCCATCTTCTTCATGC
The DNA here is from genome assembly GCA_036516375.1 of Noviherbaspirillum sp. Classification (GTDB taxonomy): domain Bacteria; phylum Pseudomonadota; class Gammaproteobacteria; order Burkholderiales; family Burkholderiaceae_D; genus Noviherbaspirillum. The sequence continues at coordinate 1,470 of DATBUE010000325.1, forward strand.
CACTGGGGACCAGTCCGGCCTATGCGTTCATGGCGCTGTCCGCGCTGGCCTGGTTCGCGGCCGGCGGCTATCGGACGCGCCTGCTTGCCTTGCGTGGAAACGGCATGGCGTTGGCTGCAGTGGCGCTGTACGTGCTGCTGCTGATTGGTGCTTTGTACTCGACCGGCGAGCACGGCGACATCAGCAATGAATTGAGGAAGTACGCCAAGCTGCTGTTCATGCTGCCCGCCTTCACCCTGCTGGCCGAGCCGGCCTGGCGCGAACGCGCACTGAATGCATTCGCGCTGGCGATGCTAATCACACTCGTGGTTTCGATGCTGAGCGTAGTTTGGCCGCTGCCCTATATCCGCGCCGTCCCGGGCAATCACTACGTCTTCAAGGACCACATCATCCAGAACCTGATGATGGCCTTCTTCGTGCTGATCATGCTGGTACGCACCACCACGGCCGCCACGCTCGCCGCACGGCTGCTGTATGCGGGGCTGGCGATCCTCGCGACCGTCAACGTGCTCGCCTTCGTCGGCGGACGCACCGGCCATCTGGCGCTGATCGGCGTGATCGCAGTATTTGCCATCTTCTGCGTGCCGGCGCGCCTGCGCTGGCTGTTCCTTGCAGGCGCAATGCTGGCCGGTGTGGCGATATTCCAGTTCTCGGACACCTTCCGCAGCCGCTTCGAGCTCGCTGTGACTGAATTCGAGCAGCGCGATGTGAATCAGTTGAGCTCGGTCGGACAACGCATCGAGTACGCGCGCAAGTCGATGCAGTTGATCAGCGAGCGTCCGGTATTCGGCTGGGGAACCGGCGCCTACCCGCGCGAGTTCTGCCGTGTGGCGGCAACAGAAGAACTGTGTCGGCTCGGACGCGTGCATCCGCACAACCAGTTCCTCGGCATTGGCGTGCAGCTCGGTCTGGTCGGGATTCTGGTCTACCTGGTTTTCCTGGGTGCCGGGTTG
>DATBUE010000326.1:0-8221 GCA_036516375.1 Noviherbaspirillum sp.
GCAATCCCCACCGCGCCCAGCAGCGCGACGATGGCGCAGACCGTCATCATCCAGAAAGACCAGTGCAGCGAATCTTCGTCCGCACGATAGGTTTGCTGCAGGTTGGTAATGCGCTGCTTCAAGCCCTCGTTCTCCGCAAACACCAGCTGCTCGGATTGTTTTGCAGCGATGAAGTTTTGCAGGTTCCCGAGGATCATCGCTACCGACTTCTGGTATTCACCGAACACACGCTGCAGCTCCGTCAACTTCTCGCGGGTATCGGCATCGGTCGTCGCAGTCAAGCGCAAGACGTCGCTCCCGTTCAGGAAGCCTTCGGTGATGTCGCGGAAAGTATTCGTGTCCTTACCCAACAGGAAGGCGGTTTCCGGGTTCACACCCTCGGACGTCAGGAATTCGTTGGCACTGCGGCCCAGGCGCTGCGTCAGCATCACTAATTGGCCTGCCGCCGAAATTTCGCGGGGTGACGCGCCGGCCTGCGCCTTCAAGGTGGCGATCTGCTCGGTCAGCTCAAGCAACTGGGGCGAGAGCTGGTTCAATTCCTGCAGCGTAGTACCGAAGCCTGCCAGCTCCTTCTTCAGCTTGAGAATCGTGTCGGCTGCCTTGTCGGTACCGCTCCACATCTTCGTCGTATCGCGGAGCACTGCCGCCATTTCGGCATCGGGCGGTGCAATTTCACGGCCTTGATACAGGCCGCCATTGGACAGCACGTTCATGTTGCTGTTGAAAGCCTGACGGCTTTCCTCGAGCTGCTTGAATGCCTCAAGGTTGCCCTGAATCGCATTCGGCGCCGCTTTACCGAGACGCTGCGAGTGCATCAGCGCGTCGCCGGCAATCTGGGTACGGGTGGAAGCGAGGGTCGAATGGTTGGAGTTCAAAGTGACGAATACAGCCGCCAGGACCAGCGAGCCGCCAAGCATCGTGAGCAGAATGCGCACCTGCTGCTGCAGAGGCAGATGTCCCACCAGCGGCAGGCGGATGTCGCCGCTCTTTTCGAGGGCATCACCAATGAACGTGGCATTCAGATTGCGTTGAACCGTGGGGACGAATGCCGCAGCGGCCGCTTCGCCGCCTGCACCTGCATCCGCGCCGTTGCCCGGTTCGGCGAGTTGCTTCTTTTCGCCCTTAGAGAAGAGTTTGAACGCCATTTCCCGAATCTCCTATGATTCCGATTTTTATATTGCAGGTACCGCGTGGCCGCCGGGCGGCGCCTAAAGACCCACGTGCAAAAACTGGGGGTCTTGCACGATCATGGATAAATCAAGCTCGGTCCAGAGATGGGACTCGCGGTCGAGGTACTGACGTGTCGCCCACGATGCCCCCTCGGCGGGCGCGTCGCAGACTTCCATCTCTCCCACGTTGCGCAAGCCTAGTACGCGCGAAACCAAAAGACCGCTGTTGAATGACAGGGAGGAAGCAAACGCGACGATGCGGCTGTCCTTGTCGATGGGAGTAGGCGCCTGCCCCAGGAATTGGGCGAGGTCGATGACACTGACGAGATTGCCCCGGATGTTGGTCAAGCCGAGATACCAGGGCTGGGTCAAGGGAACCTTCGTCACCGCTCCGACGGAGACAATCTCACCGGCCTCGTGCAGGTTCAATAGCCACCGCGTCTGGCCGACCATCACACCGAGTTGGCTGGCATGCGTGCGTGCCCCGCTGGAGGCGGCCTGCATGCGTTCGACCAATTGCACCTGGAATTCGCGCAGACGCGTACGCCTGTTGCCTGACTCGGACTCGACAGTCAGAGTGTCGGCCAACTCCGTGGTGGGACGTTCCATTACTGCTAACCCAGCGCCGCAATCTTCGAGAGCAACTCCTGGGGGTCGATAGGCTTGACCACGTAATCGCGCGCGCCCTGGCGCAATCCCCAGATACGGTCGGTTTCCTGCCCCTTGCTCGTGCAGATGATGATGGGGATGTCCTGGGTTTCGGGATCGCGGGAAATTGCGCGGGTGATCTGGAAGCCGTTCTGCCCCGGCATTACGACATCCATCAGGATCAGTTGCGGCTTGTCAGCCTTGACCTTGACCAGCGCCTCTTCACCATTCTCGGCCGTGGAGACGGAAAATCCATTCTTGACGAGGATATCGGTAAGGAAATAGCGCTCGGTGGGCGAATCGTCCACCACGAGGATTTTCTGGATCGGCATCTTCAACCTTCGGTACAAAAATTATTTGGCAAGGGATTGCGCGAGCGCCGCTGCGGTGTATTCACGCACGGTCTTCAGCAAGCTGTCCTTGGTAAAAGGCTTGGTCAGGTAGGCGTCGGAACCTACCATGGCACCACGTGCGCGGTCGAACAGACCGTCCTTGGAAGACAGCATGACGACCGGCGTGGAGTGGAATTTCGCGCTCTTCTTGATCAGTGAGCAGGTTTGATAACCGTCGAGACGCGGCATCAGGATGTCGCAAAAGATCAATGCCGGTTTGTGATCATTCATCTTCGCGAGCGCATCGAACCCGTCGTCGGCGAGAACGACTTGATAACCTGCTTGCCCAAGAAATATTTCGGCAGACCGGCGAATCGTGCTGCTGTCGTCGATCACCATGATCTTGAGACTAGCGTTGTCCACTGCTGTTGTCATCCCGTAATCTCGCAAAAACTTGCGCTCAATATACGGCCCGCCGGTAACAAAAAGCAAGGCACCACACCACGCCGTTGATAAAAGACAAATCTTGGCGTGGTATTTCTACCGAAAGTTTGTAAATTTCTAAAATTTTAGGCTGTAATCCTGCTATCGCTTTTCAAACCCGAGCGCGGCATGCTTACACTGCCACCATTTCAAAATCTTCCTTGCGCGCGCCACACTCGGGACAAGTCCAGTTCATTGGCACGTCCGCCCAACGCGTTCCCGGAGCAATGCCCTCGTCCGGCGCGCCCGCCTCTTCGTCATAGATCCAGCCACAGATCAAACACATCCAAGTCTTGAATTCGCCGCTTGCCGCTTCGTTACTCACAGTTGAGAGCCTCAAGTAAAATGCAAAGCCGCATATCTTAATCCACCCACCGTGCAATCCCAAAGTTCTCCCGTGGTCCTGACTTTCGGGCCGACCGATCCGGTCGGCGCCCTCGGCGTCCAGGCCGATCTTGGCTGTTTTGCGGCAATGGGCTGCCACGGCGTGTCAGTCGTGACATCCATCCTGATCGCGGATACGGCGCGCGTCGAGGATATGCAGGTCATCGATTCCGACTGGGTGGCAGACCAGGCGCGTGTGTTGCTGGAAGACATGACGGTTTCCGCCTTCAAGGTGGGTGCGGTAGGCAGCGCAGACAATGTCGCGGCCATCGCCGAAATCATGGCCGACTATCCGGACGTTCCCCTGATTCTCGACCCCTTTCTCTCTGCCCTCCCCGATCCGGACCAGGAGTGGGAACCCGTGTTGATGGCCATGCGCGAGTTGCTGGTGCCACAGGCGACACTGTTCATGGCATCCGCCGTGGAGCTCGCGCGTTTCGCGGAAAGCTGGCGCGACACTGGCGGAACGGACATGCTCGGGGCCGATGTTGCGCACCTGACCGGTTCAGGATGCGAATACGTGCTCATCACCGGCACCCGGCTCGATGCGCAGGAGCTGGCAAACACGCTGTTCGACAGCGCCGGCAAGTTGCGGCAGGACGCCTGGCGACGATTGCCAGGTTCCTTCAGTGGCGCCGGCAGCACGATTTCAGGCACTGTAGCCGCCTTGCTCGCAAATGGCATGGATGTGCCCGAAGCAGTAGTCGAGGCCCAGGAATTTACCCACGCAGCCCTGGTCAACGCTCATCGCCTTGGCATGGGCCGGCTTACACCTGACCGCTATTTCTGGGCGCGTGACGAAAACAACGCGCCTGCCGATACTTCCTCTCCACCTGTTGACGCATGACCTCCAACAACGACTCCCTCTTCGCGCGCGCTCAGCGCAGCACTCCCGGCGGTGTGAATTCACCGGTACGCGCCTTTCGCTCGGTAGGCGGCACTCCGCGCTTCATCAACCGTGCCAGCGGCCCCTACTTCTGGGATGCGGATGACAAGCGCTATATCGATTACATCGGTTCCTGGGGACCGATCATCGTCGGCCACGCGCATCCGCAGGTAATCGAGGCGGTGCAACAGGCCGCAGCACAGGGACTGAGTTTCGGTGCGCCGACCGAAGGCGAGATAGAAATGGCGGAGCAACTGTGCGCCCTGCTGCCATCGCTGGAACAGGTGCGCCTCGTGTCCAGCGGCACCGAAGCGGCAATGAGCGCGCTGCGTCTGGCGCGCGGTGCCACCGGGCGCGACACCATCATCAAGTTCGAAGGCTGCTACCACGGCCACGCCGACTCCCTGCTGGTGAAAGCCGGCAGTGGCTTGCTCACCTTCGGCAATCCGACTTCGGCAGGAGTGCCTGAGGACTTCGCAAAACACACGCTGGTGCTCGACTACAACAATCCGCAGCAACTGGAGGATGCGTTTTCCCGCCTCGGCGACCAGATCGCCTGCGTGATCGTGGAACCAGTCGCCGGCAACATGAACCTGGTGCGCGCGACACCGGAATTCCTGCAGACCATGCGCCGCCTCTGTTCGCAGCATGGCGCGATCCTGATCTTCGACGAAGTGATGTGCGGTTTTCGCGTCGGGCTGGGCGGCGCCCAGGGGATGTACGACATCCGCCCCGACCTCACCGTACTGGGCAAGGTCATCGGCGGGGGCATGCCGGTCGCAGCCTTCGGCGGGCGCCGCGATGTCATGGGTCGCCTCGCTCCGCTGGGTCCGGTTTATCAGGCCGGTACGCTGTCCGGGAATCCAGTTGCGGTGGCCGCGGGCATGGCCACACTCAAGCTGATCCAGGCACCGGGCTTCTACGAGCGTTTGTCGGAACAGACGCGCAAGCTGACCGAAGGCTTGAGCCAGACAGCGCGCGATGCGGGGGTGGATTTTTGTTCCGACGCTGTAGGCGGCATGTTCGGGATTTATTTTGCGAAGCAAGTGCCGGCCTCGTACGCAGAAGTCATGACTACCGACAAGGAGCGCTTCAACACCTTCTTCCACGCGATGCTCGAGCGCGGCGTCTACCTGGCGCCCTCGGCCTTCGAAGCCGGCTTCGTTTCTGCCGCCCATGACGATACGATCATCGAAGCGACTTTGAGCGCAGCACGCGAAGCGTTCACCGCCTTGGGGTGACCAACAGGCATCTCCAGAATCGGCAAGGGGGGCCAGCATAAGCTGGACGGCCTCCTGCCACACCACCTGACCTGCGGGTCCGCACCGGGCGGTTCGAGTAGTTGAGGTTATGTGAGGCGCGGCATGTCAAGGCGATCAAAGTAGGCAATCGCCAAGGCGTGATGCAGCGCGGTCATGCTGGTGTGTAACAACGGCGACTGAGGGCAGCCAGCGCCAAAGGGATTGCTTCCGCTTCGGCAGATCACGTTGACCACGACGCGATAACCGTTTTGCACATGTTGCTGCGCTGCGAGCGCGGCAACATGTGTTTCGCTCCACGCTTCCTCCCCACGCTCGGTCACCCTTCCACAGTTGCGCTTCGCTCGCTGTGTTCAGATCACGGCAGAACTCGCACCCACAAGAGTCTGCCCATGCTGGGCGCACAAAAAAACCTCGCCGAAGCGAGGTTCTTCATCGAATACCTGCACCGTGCGGATGGTGCCAGGCTTTCGTTCGCGCTGCTTACTCCGCAGCTTGCGCGCTGCGACGGCTCGGCAGCTTTTCCTTGATGCGGGCAGACTTGCCGGAACGCTCGCGCAGGTAATACAGCTTTGCACGGCGCACATCGCCACGGCGCTTGACTTCGATCGATGCGATCAGCGGCGAATACAACTGGAACGTACGCTCCACGCCTTCACCAGACGAGATCTTGCGAACGATGAAGTTCGAGTTCAAGCCACGATTGCGGCGCGAAATCACGACCCCCTCATAAGCCTGGGCGCGCTTGCGCGTGCCTTCAACCACGTTCACGTTCACCACCACGGTGTCGCCGGGGGCGAAATCGGGGATGTTACGGCCCAGACGGGCAATTTCTTCCTGCTCAAGTTGCTGGATCAAGTCCATTTTCCACTCCTGTTGCCATCATGCCGACCCAGAGGAAGCGCTTGCTTCATGCTCGGCAGAGGATGGGTTGAAACATGCGGACGTTGCCGCCCGCTCTGCACTACCGGTACCGCGTCCTGCCGGTACCGATTTACTACACCTGCAAACTACTCAAGAATCTTTCGTCGGCCCGCGTCAGCAGTCCTGCAGCACGCGCCTTCTCGATCAGGTCCGGGCGCTTGCGCTGCGTCGCGATCAAGGCCTGTTCCCGCCGCCACCGAGCGATCTCGGCATGATTGCCTCCGGTCAGAACCGCCGGCACCGCAATCCCTTCGTATACTTCAGGGCGCGTGTAATGCGGACAATCGAGCAAGCCGTTGACGAAACTGTCTTCGATCGCCGATACGTCGTCGTTCAACACACCGGGCAACTGGCGGATCACTGCATCCATCAGCGCCATCGCCGGTAGTTCACCGCCGGATAACACGAAATCGCCGAGGCTGATTTCTTCATCCACGCAGCGGTCCAGCATGCGCTGGTCCACCGCCTCGTAGCGCCCGCACAGCAGCACCAAACCAGGCTGCTCGCGCAACTGCATCACGCGTCGATGCGTCAGGGCTTGGCCTTGCGGCGACAAATACACGACGCGCGGAGCCGGCAACCCCATCTCGTGCTGCCGAGCCTTGGCCGCAGCCACTGCCGTTTCCAGCGGCTTGGCCAGCATCACCATGCCGGGCCCGCCACCGTAAGGCCGGTCATCCACGGTGCGGTAGTTATCGCTGGTGAAATCGCGCGGATTCCACAGCTTCAATCCGCATTTGCGCTGCTCGAACGCGCGTCGGGTAATGCCGGAGTGCGTGAGGGCCGCAAACATCTCGGGAAAGAGCGTGACGACGTCGAATTGCATCTGCACTCTTCCTCAGGAACGGAAGCTAAAAATCCAGCCCCCAGTCCACCGTAATCTTTTTCCCGGCCTGATCCACGGTCTTCACGAATTGCTCGACGAAGGGAATCAGGCGCTCCTGCGCTTCGGGCCGCACTCCCGCCTCCGCTGCCGTGTCCGTCTGCACGCGCAGAATGGGGTGGGCTCCGTTATCCATCAAGTCGCTGACCGTACCCAAGCGTTCGCCGGCAAGGTTCTCGACTTCCAGTCCGATCAGATCGATCCAGTAGAACTCGCCGTCCGCCAGAACGGGGAAATGGCTGCGCCGCACGTGCACCGCAGTCCCCTTCATGGCTTCCGCCGCATCGCGGTCGGCCACGCCCATCAACTGGGCGACGACCTCGTCGCCATGCATCTTGGATTGCATGACATCGACATCGTGCGGTTCCGGCCTGTCCAGCCACCAGGTCTTTGCATGTAGCAGAGCATCGGCATCGGCCGAATAGCGCCGCACCCGGATCCAGCCCTTGACTCCATAGGCGCCACTGACATGGCCGACCAGGACAAGGTCGTCCGGAAGCTGGCCGTCAGGGATGCTCATCCCGGGCGAACCAGGAATCAGGCAGCAGCCTTGGCGCCGGCAGCTTGCTTGACCAGACGGGCTACCGTCGGCGAGAGCTGGGCGCCAACCGACTGCCAGTGTGCGAGGCGGTCTTCGGCGATACGCAGGCTCGGGTCGTTCCCGGCAGCGACCGGGTTGTAGAAACCGATGCGCTCGATGAAACGGCCATCGCGACGGCTGCGCGAATCGGCTGCAACGATGCTGAAGAACGGGCGCTTCTTGGCGCCGGAACGGGAAAGACGAATAACGACCATGATTGTTCCAAAAATTCGAGGACGGAAAAAGCCGGCAATTATAGCCCGGCTTTTGAGCTTCCGGCAAGGAAGGAACCGGCCCGTCTCCATCACGTGCGTGCGAGCCGGTTGTGCGTCGCACTGGGCTGATGCACACTGTGCGCCGCCTTTTACCCAACCTCCTGCCATGCCCGCGCACAAGAACAAGACCTTCGCCACTTTCCTCGCCGTCATCCCGGGCGGTATCGGGCTGCACCGCTTCTATCTGGCCGGCGCCCGCGATTTCTGGGCATGGGTCCATGCCGCCGCCCTCCCCTTGTCACTGCTGCTGATGGCAAGCCGCCCGGACATGCCCACGCTGTTTGCCCTGTTGCCGCTGATCGTGTCCGCGCTGGTTGCCCTGCTGGCGGGGCTGGTAATCGGGCTGACGCCCGACGAAAAATGGGATGCGCAGTACAACGCGACCAGCGGACGCAATT
>DATBUE010000327.1:0-2873 GCA_036516375.1 Noviherbaspirillum sp.
GCCGCGCTGACCGTCGATACCGCTTCCTCCGTCCTTGAGTCCGGGGTGCGCGCGGTCGCTGGTGGTCAGGCCGAAATCGACCTCGGCGAGCTGAACACATTCGATTCTGCTGCCGTTTCTAGCATGCTGGCGTGGCAGCGGGCGGCACAGGCGAAGGGACATACCCTCCATTTCGTGAACGTGCCGGCCAATCTGCGCGGATTGATCGAGTTGTACGGCGTGAACGGCTTGCTGGCGGTCTCAAGCTGAGTCGAGGCCGCTTTCCGGTTTCCCTTGAGCGCCGCTTTGTGCGGCGCTTTTTTCCTTTATCCCTCCCGCACATCCCGCGCCGCCATGGCTGCCCTTGACATCGTCGACGTTCGAAAACGCTACAAATCGCTGCAGGCGCTCGGTGGAGTGAGTCTGCAGGTCGAGTCCGGGGAATTTTTCGGCTTGCTCGGGCCGAATGGCGCCGGCAAGACCACGTTGATCTCGATCATCGCCGGCCTTGCCCGTGCCGATTCCGGAACGGTGGCGATTCATGGCCACGATGTCGTGCGCGACTATCGTGCCGCGCGCCGCCTGCTCGGCGTCGTGCCGCAGGAACTGGTATTCGATCCCTTCTTCACCGTGCGCGAAACCCTGCGCATGCAGTCCGGCTACTTCGGGCTGAAGAACAACGATGCCTGGATCGACGAGGTCATGGCCAACCTTGATCTGACCGACAAGGCCGACACTAATACCCGTGCCCTGTCCGGTGGTATGAAGCGGCGCGTGCTGGTGGCGCAGGCCCTGGTGCACCGGCCGCCGGTGATCGTGCTCGACGAGCCGACCGCAGGTGTCGACGTCGAACTGCGCCAGACGTTGTGGAAGTTCATCTCGAGGCTGAATCGCGAGGGGCACACCATCGTGCTGACCACCCATTACCTCGAAGAGGCGCAGGCGCTGTGCAACCGCGTGGCGATGCTCAAGGCGGGCAGGGTGGTCGTGCTGGATAAGACTTCCACGCTGATCAAGCGCATCTCCGGCTCGCAACTGGTGGTGCGGCTGGCACACGGCAGTTTGCCGGAAGGCTTGAAGCCGCTGGTGTCGCACCCGGAAGAGCTGGTCTCCGGCAGGCGTTACACCTTGCGCATCAACGAGTACAACGAAGTCGAACCCATCCTCGCCGCGTTGCGCAATGCAGGCGCCGTCATCGAAGACATGCAATTGCAGCAGGCCGACCTGGAAGATGTCTTCATCCAGATCATGGAGAGGGAAAAGTGAGTATCAAGACGACAGGCGGGATGACCGGATTCCGCACTTTGTTTTACAAGGAAATCCTGCGTTTCTGGAAGGTCGCGACCCAGACTATCTCGGCGCCCATCCTGACGGCCATGCTGTACCTGCTGATCTTCGGCCACGTGCTGGAAGCGCACGTGCAGGTGTATCCGGAAGTGCGCTACACCTCCTTCCTGATTCCCGGGCTGGTCATGATGAGCGTGCTGCAGAATTCCTTCGCCAACAGCTCGTCGTCCCTGATCCAGTCCAAGATCACCGGCAACCTGGTATTCGTGCTGTTGCCGCCGCTATCGCACTGGGAAATCTTCGCGGCCTATGTGCTGGCTGCGGTCGCCCGTGGATTGGCAGTAGGAGCTGGTGTGTTCCTGATCACCGCCTGGTTTGCCGACCTGTCCTTCGTTGCTCCATGGTGGATCGTCATCTTCGCCTTGCTGGGTGCGGCCATCCTCGGCACGATGGGGTTGGTCGCCGGCATCTGGGCTGACAAGTTCGATCAACTGGCCGCGTTCCAGAACTTCCTGATCATGCCGGCCACCTTCCTGTCGGGTGTGTTTTATTCGATCCACTCGCTGCCGCCGTTCTGGCAAACAGTGTCGCGCTTCAACCCTTTTTTTTATATGATTGACGGCTTCCGCTACGGGTTCTTCGGCCAGTCGGATGTCGATCCGGTGCGCAGCTTCACTATCGTCGCCATCTTCTTTTCCCTGCTGGCCAGCTTCGCAATCGCGCTGCTCAAGAGCGGCTACAAGCTGCGCCACTGATTTCCGCCACTTGCGGAAATCGCTACACCCACCAGGAGTTTTCCATGTTGCCTACCCCTGAGCAGATCAAGGGCTATATCGAAGCCGGGCTCGACTGTACCCATGTCGCAGTCGACGGCGACGGTCAGCATTTCAATGCCGTCATCGTGTCGCCGGCCTTTGCCGGCAAGCGCCTGATCCAGCGTCATCAACTGGTGTACGCAGCCCTCGGCGAACGCATGCGCGAGGAAATCCACGCGCTGTCCATGAAGACCCTGACCCCGGACGAATTCCAGCAATAATGGACAAACTTCTCATCACCGGCGGCAAGCGTCTGTCCGGCGACATCACGATCTCCGGCGCCAAGAACGCTGCCCTGCCTATCCTGTGCGCCGGCCTGCTGACAGCCGACACCGTGCAATTGTCGAACGTGCCGCATCTGCAGGACGTCAACACGATGCTCAAGCTGCTGCTGCAGATGGGCCTGCGTGCCGAACAGGACGGCGATCGCCTGACGCTGTCGGGCCGTGCGATCGACAAGTGCGAAGCACCGTACGAAATGGTCAAGACCATGCGCGCCTCGATCCTGGTGCTCGGTCCGCTGCTGGCGCGCTTCGGCGAAGCCAAGGTTTCGCTCCCCGGCGGCTGCGCCATCGGCTCGCGCCCTGTCGACCAGCACATCAAGGGCCTGCAGGCGATGGGTGCGGAAATCCACATCGAAGCCGGCTACATCCACGCCAAGGCCAAGAAACTCAAGGGTGCGCGCGTGGTGACCGACATGATCACCGTGACCGGCACCGAGAACCTCTTGATGGCGGCGACGCTGGCCGAAGGCGAGACCGTGTTGGAGAACGCGGCGCGCGAGCCGGAAGT
>DATBUE010000328.1:0-11518 GCA_036516375.1 Noviherbaspirillum sp.
CCGGCGGCACCGCCGATGCCTTCACGCTGATCGAACGCTTCGAAGCCAAGCTCGAAAAGCACCAGGGCAATCTGATGCGCGCCTCGGTCGAGCTGGCCAAGGATTGGCGCACTGACCGCATCCTGCGCCGGCTGGAGGCAATGCTGCTGGTGGCGGACCGCGAAAGCACGCTGGTCATCACCGGCAACGGCGACGTGCTGGAACCTGAAGGCGGCGTCGGTGCCATCGGCTCCGGTGGCGGCTACGCCCAGGCGGCCGCCAAGGCGTTGCAGGACTACACGGATCTTCCGCCTGCCGATGTCGTCAAGAAGGCGCTGACGATTGCCGGCGAGATCTGCATCTATACCAATCTTTCGCACGTCATCGAAACCCTCGACTGACCCTCGATCCCGCCATGAATATGACTCCCCAGGAAATCGTCTCCGAACTCGACAAGCATGTGGTCGGCCAAGCCAAGGCCAAACGTGCTGTTGCCATCGCACTGCGCAATCGCTGGCGCCGCCAGCAGGTGGCCGACCCGCTGCGCCAGGAAATCACGCCCAAGAACATCCTGATGATCGGGCCGACCGGCGTCGGCAAAACCGAGATTGCACGGCGTCTGGCCAAGCTGGCCGACGCGCCATTCATCAAGATCGAGGCGACCAAGTTCACAGAAGTCGGCTATGTCGGGCGCGACGTCGACACCATCATTCGCGACCTCGCAGAAATCGGCGTCAAGCAAACCCGCGAAGCGGAAATGCGCAAGGTGCGTGCACGTGCCGAGGATGCCGCCGAAGACCGGGTGCTGGACATCCTGCTGCCGCCGGCGCGCGATTTCGGATTCTCGGCGTCGCCCAGTGCCAGCGAAGAGGGGGCATCGGGCAGCAACAATACCCGCCAGACCTTCCGCAAGCGTCTGCGCGAAGGCGCGCTGGACGACCGTGAAATCGAGATCGAAGTGGCGGAAATGGCGCCGCAGATGGAAATCATGGCGCCGCCGGGCATGGAAGAAATGACCGAGCAGATCAAGTCCATGTTTTCCGGCATCGGAGGCGGGCGCAAGAAGAAGCGCAAGCTGAAGATCCGCGAAGCGATGAAGCTGCTGCTCGACGAGGAAGCGGCCAAGCTGCTCAACGAGGATGAGCTGAAGCAGAAGGCGATTGCGAATGTGGAGCAGAACGGCATCGTGTTCCTGGACGAGATCGACAAGATCGCCACGCGCGCCGAGCACGGCGGGGCCGATGTGTCACGCGCCGGCGTGCAGCGCGACCTGTTGCCGCTGGTGGAGGGCACGACCGTCAATACCAAGTACGGGATGATCAAGACCGATCACATTCTGTTCATCGCATCCGGCGCCTTCCACCTGGCCAAGCCGTCCGACCTGATTCCCGAACTGCAGGGTCGCTTCCCGATTCGGGTGGAGCTCGATTCGTTGGCGATTGCCGATTTCGAGCGCATCTTGACCGGCACCGACGCCTGCCTGACCCGCCAGTACGAAGCATTGATCGGGACCGAAGGCATCCGCCTGGAGTTCACCGACGAAGGCATCAAGCGCATGGCCGAAATCGCGTTCTCGGTGAACGAGAAGACCGAGAACATCGGTGCGCGCCGGCTGTACACGGTCATGGAAAAGCTGCTGGAGGAAGTATCGTTCTCGGCCGGGCAAGGCGGCGAGCAAACGGTATCTATCGATGCGGCCTACGTCGACGACAAGCTGGGGGCACTCGCGGTCGACGAAGACTTGTCGCGCTACGTGCTGTAGGCGCGCCCATCAAACAGGATTTGCGACGGGCAGATGGCGAACAAGGCACTCAGCAAGCGGCAGAAGATGACGATCCGCGTCGAGCCGTCGCAACGGGCCGGCAAGGCGCGCAATGTCGCGCCCGGGCCATCTACTTCACAAAGCCGCGCTGACGATTCACGGGGAGGAGCCCGGTCGCGGCAACAACTGCTGGAGCGCTTGTTGAAGAAAGCCGGGAGCAGCTAAGCAGATTCGCCATGGCTAGAGCGGATTTGCCCTGACCAGCTCGCCGAGGCCGGATTCGCGTTCGCGCAGCAAACGCCGCATCCACTCCCGCTCATTCAAAGCCGCCGGTTTGCACCCTGCGGCTTTTTCATTGTGCGCCTGCGTTGCCGGTATTGACGGGGGGCGTGCCGGTGGCGATGCCGCCGCCCGGATTGACGACCACGGACGACGGCGTTTGCGGCGCAAACTGCACCGCCTCGCCGGTTTGGTCGGGCTGGCCAGCCGATGCACCGCCGTCGGACTGCGCGGGTTGCGCGGATTGAGCTCCGTTCTGCCGCCCTTGCATCAAGTCGCGCTGGGCGCGTGCCTTGGAAGCCGCGTCCGGTACTCCTGAAGACTGCCCGGCATCGCCGGCCGCGCCCGCGGTATTCGGCGCTTGCGGCACCGGCTCCGGCACAGGCGGTGGCGGCGGGGCCGGCGGCGCGAACGCCGGGCGCGTCGGAACCGGCGACACGCTCGATGTATCGGGCGGCGCCTCGTCCGGCAGGTCGACCCGCTTGACCGTGCCGCTCTCTTCCAGCAGCACGAAGCCTCGGTGCACTTCCTTCACGTTGACGCCGGGGACGACTTCGGTACCGGCACGCACAGCCTGCGCCGGCTTGCCGTCGGCACTCAGGATGGCGACGCTGTCGCGCGGAGTGCCGGCGTAAATCACGCCGTGCAATTGGTAGTTGCTGGCCACGGCCGTGCCCGCGCCGCCGCCGAAAAGCGCGGCTGCGGCCTGCGGGCTGATTTCGGGTGCGGCAGGGCGAGGCGGCGCGGCGACCGGGCGCGGCGGCGGCTGAAACAGTTGCAGTCCCCAATAGGCTGCGGACACGCACAGCAGGATGAACAGCAGAAAACTCGCAATCAGGGGCCAACGTTTGTTCATTGTTTTCTTTCTTTTTCTTTCCTTCTTCCCTGTCACTACCTGTCAGCAGGCCGATGAGCATTGCTGCGGAGCGCCATAAACCGTACTGACCACGAGTTAGCGCACGAGCTGGTTGATCTCGATGATGGGCATCAGCACGGCCAGCACGATCAGCAGCACCACCACGCCCATCACCAGGATCAGCGCAGGTTCCAACAAGCCGGCGATCGTCATTGCGCGCCGTTCCAGATCCTGCTCCTGCGCATTCGAGGCACGTTCCAGCATCGCGGGCAATTCACCCGTAACCTCGCCGGCACGAATCATGTGGATCAGCATCGGTGGGAAATGCTGCTGCGCCGATAGCGCGCGCGCCAGGCCCACACCCTCGCGCACGGCGGCCGTGGCTTCTTCCACCTGGTCGCGCATCGCCACGTTCGACAGGGTGTCGCGGCTCGTTTGGAGCGCGCGCAGGATGGGCACACCGGAACCGGTGGTAATGGCCAGCGTGCTGGCAAAGCGCGCGGTGTTCAGGCTGCGCTCGAACTTGCCGTACAGCGGCGCAGTCAGCAGCCAGCTATGCCAGCGGTATTTGATGTCCGGATTGCGCAAGGCGGCGCGCCAAGCGAAGAAAGCCGCGATCAAAACCAGGCCCACGATCCAGCCCCAGGCGCGCACGAAGTCCGAGATCGCCAGCATGATCACGGTAAGAAGCGGCAGCGCCTGCTTGGTCTGTGCAAACACCGAAACGATCTGCGGCACCACGTAGGCGAGCAGGAAGATCACGATGGCGAATGCGACCACGGTCACGATGGCCGGATAAGTGAAGGCCAGCCGCACCTTTTGCACCAGCGCGTTGCGGCGTTCGATGTAATCGGCCAGGCGCGACAGCACGCGCGACAACTGGCCGATCTGCTCGCCGGATGCCACAAGCGCGCGGTAAATGTCGGGGAAGTCGCGCGGATGGCGCGCCAGCGCATCGGACAGGGATGAACCACCCATCACCTCGGAACGGATCGAGCCGATCAAGTCGCGCATGTAGGGGCGCTCGGCCTGTTCCAGAAGAGCGGTGAAGGCTTGCTCCAGCGGCAGGCTGGCTTCCAGCAGGCTCGCCAACTGCCGCGTGAACAAGGCTTGCTCGACCGTCGACAGTTTGTCACCGAAGCTGCGCGCACGCGCTTGGCCGAATTCGTCGACCTGAGCGGCGATGGCGTCGACCGCAATGGGCACCAGGCCTTGGGCACGCAGATCGGCGCGCGCGGCGCGCGGGCTGTCCGCGTTCAGCACGCCCTTGCGCGTGGCGCCGGCATCATCAACCGCTTCGTAGCGAAACGCCGGCATGACTTACTCTTTGGTCACGCGCAATAGCTCAGCGCGCGTGGTGGTGCCGTCTGCGAGCCAGCGCTCGCCATCCTCGCGCATCGTACGCATGCCGTTGCGCTGCGCAGTCGAGCGGATGCCGGCTTCCGACGCCTGGTCGTGAATCTGGGCGCGGATCTCGTCCGTGGTCAGCAGCAGTTCATACACGCCAACACGGCCGTGGTAGCCGGTCTGGCCGCACTTGTCGCAGCCCACCGCCTGCCACTCATGCCCGCCGTGTGGGTCGGGTTGCTTGCAATGCGGGCACAGCTTGCGCACCAGGCGCTGCGCGACCACGCCCAGCAGCGAGGACGACAGCAGGAAGGGTTCGATCCCCATGTCGAGCAGACGCGTGACGGCCGCCGCCGAATCGTTGGTGTGCAGGGTGGCCAGCACGAGGTGGCCGGTCAACGAAGCCTGCACCGCAATCTGCGCGGTTTCCAGGTCGCGGATTTCGCCGATCATGATCACGTCCGGGTCCTGGCGCAGGATCGCGCGCAGGGCCTTGGCGAAGGTCATGTCGATGCGCGGGTTGACCTGGGTCTGGCCGACGCCCTGCAATTCGTATTCGATCGGGTCTTCGACGGTCAGGATGTTCGAGGTCGGCGAATTCAGGCGCGACAGTGCTGCGTACAACGTGGTGGTCTTGCCCGAGCCGGTGGGCCCGGTGACAAGCACGATGCCGTGCGGCTGGTTGATCAGCGTATCGAACTGCTGCTGCACATCCGGGCTCATGCCGAGATGGGACAAATCCATCCGCCCGCCTTCCTTATCGAGCAGACGCAGCACTGCGCGCTCGCCGTGGCCGGTCGGCAACGTCGAGACGCGCACGTCGACCGGCTTGCCGCCCACGCGCAGCGTGATGCGGCCATCCTGCGGCAGGCGTTTTTCCGCGATATCGAGCTGGGCCATGATCTTGATGCGCGAAATCAGCGAGGCGTGGATGGCCTTCTTCGGCCGCACCACGTCGCGCAGTGCACCGTCGACGCGAAAACGCACGACCGAGATCTGCTCGAACGGTTCGATATGGATATCGGAGGCTTCCTCGCGCAGCGCCTGCGTGAGCAACGCATTGATCATGCGAATCACCGGCGCGTCGTCAGCCGATTCCAGCAAGTCTTCCACAGCCGGCATGTCGAGCATCAACTTGGCCAGATCCAGATCGGATTCGACTTCGTCGACCACTTGGGCTGCGTCGCCGCCGGAATTGGCATAGGCGCGCGCAATCGCGGCTTCCAGTTCCTCGCGCGACAGCGATTTGAGCTTCACGCGCCCGAAACGTCGGCCGACCTCGGCAATGGCCGAAGGCGCACTGGCTTCGGAAACCCAGAGCTCGACGGGTTGGCCCGGCGCCTCGCTGCGGCGCGCAAGCAACATGTGGTCGCGCGCGAAAGCGAAAGGCAACAGACGGGCTTCGGTAACAGCATTCATTTCAGCTACTTCTCTTCAATTTGCTGGCGCGGGCGCCTGTTGCAAGGGCGTCACCGGCGGCAGCGGTTGCATCGGCTGCGTGGTTTGCGGCGCCGTCTGCGCACCGGGCATCGGGCGCGGCGGCGGCAGCACCAGCGGCGGGCTGGTCAGGCGCCCGTTCTCGCTGGGCGGCAGCACCATGCCTTCCACCTTCGGCAAGCCCGGGATGTCGCGCGGCTGGTTGGCGATTTGTATGTTGCGGATGTAATCGTAGCGATCGCCGGCCACATGCACACTTTGCTCGCTGCTACGGATCACGGTCGGCCGCAGGAACACCATCAGGTTGGTCTTGGTGCCCGAGCGGCTCTGGTACTTGAACAGGTTGCCGAGGATGGGAATGTCGCCCAGTCCCGGCACCTTCTCGTTCGTGTCCGTCACCCGATCCTCGATCAGGCCGCCGAGCACGATGATCTGACCATCGTCGACCAGGACGTTGGTCTCGATCGAACGCTTGTTGGTGATGATGTCGGCAGCATTGCTGGTCGGTTGCAGGTTCGAGGTCTCCTGATAGATCTGCATGCGCACGGTACCGCCTTCCGACACTTGCGGGCGCACACGCAGGGACAAGCCCACGTCCTGGCGCTCGATGGTCTGGAACGGATTGACCGCCGCACCGCTGGCCGCCGTCGTGAACTGGCCGGTCACGAAGGGAACGTTCTGGCCGACCACGATGCGTGCCTCTTCGTTATCTAGCGTGATCAGGTTCGGCATGGACAGGATGTTGGCATTGCCCTCGGATTCCAGCGCGCGCGCCAAGGCACCAAGAGTCAGTTGACCGTTCACCTGCCGGAAAATTCCGAAATTGATGCCATTGCCTGGAGGCAGGGGCGTACCGTTGGTCACATTCGATACGGCCTGGTTGATCAGGTTGTTGCCGCCCTGGCCGAAACCGCTGATCACGCCGACGCGATAGTCGCTGCCGGAATTGCCGGACAACCCTGCCCATTGCACGCCCAGCTCGGCCGCCTTTTCCGCAGTCAGTTCGACGATCAGGGATTCGACATATACCTGCGCACGGCGGGCGTCGAGCTTGTCGATCACTGCGCGCAGGTTGCGATAGACGGCGTCACTGGCAGTGATGATCAGTGCATTGGTCGCGGGATCGGCCTGGATGAATCCGGCAGCACCGCCGGAAGGAAGCGCCGTGGGCGTGGTTTGCTGTGGCAGGGAACCCTGCCCGATCTGGCTCTGCTGACCTTGCTGGTTGCCGCCGAGGCCGGTGTTCTGCTGGCGCGCACCTTGTTGTCCCTGCTGCTGCGCCTGCCGGTTGTTGTCGCCTTCATTCTGCGCCCCGCTCTCGCCACCGACCACGGCACGCAGCGTCTGGGCCAGGCGGACGGCGTCGGCATTCTTCAGATAGACCACGTGCACGTTGCCGGCTTCGTCGCCCGGACGATCCAGGCGCGTGATCAGCGACAGGGCCAGACGCGCACGCGCGTCCGACGGCGCACGCACGATCACCGAATTGGTGCGCTGGTCGGCCAGCACGGTCAGGCGCGCTGCTTCTCCGCCAGTGGCCGGCGAGGCGCCTTGGTCGAGCAGGCGATTGACCATCTGGGCGATGTCGGTCGCATAGGCATGCTGGATCGGCACGATTTCGATGTCGCCGATGGCCGGGGCATCGAGCGAGGCGATGATGCGGCCCAGGCGGCGCAGGTTGTCCGCGTAATCGGTGATGACCAGGCTGTTGGTCCCCGGATTGACGTTGATCGTGTTGTTCGGCGAAATCAGCGGGCGCAGCACCTGCAGCAGGTTGTTCGCGCTCTCGTGGTTCAAGTGAAATATCTGGGTGGCGATCTGGTCGCCGCGGATGTTGTCGGCGCGTACCGGTGCGGCCTGCAGCTTGGCTTCGGCTTCGGGCACGACCTTGGTGAAACCGTCACCCCGCACCAACGCGTAGCCACGCAGGCGCAAGGCCGACGCGAGCATCTGGGAAGCTTGGGCGCGCGAGACCGGGCGTTCGGAAACCAGACTGATGGTGCCCTTCACGCGTGGGTCGATGATGAAGGTGGTCCGCGTGAAATGGCCGATCGCCTTGATCACCGATTCGATGTCGGCGCCGACGAAGTTGAGCGTGGCTTCATTGCTCGACTGTTCCTGCTTGATGCTCCCCGTCTGGCTGCCGGTCTGGTTGCCGGCGCGCGCAGGCGCTTCCTGGCCTTCCTCACGCACGGGGGCGTCGCCTGGTGCTTGCTGGGCCGTTGCCAGCGGGAATGCTGCCAGCATGCACAGCAGTGAAGCGGCTGCGCTGATGTTGCGGGGGGTGAGGAAATGAGCCTGCCTGGTGTTGTTTTTTTTCATTTGAACTCTAAAGCGATGACATCCTTGCCGCCTTCCCGGCGGCGCTGACCCAGCAAATTCAACAGATTTGCCAGCCTTTCTTCCTGTCCTTCGGCTGCCTCGGCCTTTCCGGAAAACTGCAATCGTCCATTGATCAGCCGACCGTTTCCACTCAATAACATCGGGCCTTTGATCGTGGTCAACGCAAGGTCGCCACGTTCGCCGCGCCAGTCTATGCGCACGCGATAGGCGCCGAGCGGCTTGACCGGCGACAGGCGCGAAGAAATATCCTCCATCACCAGCGTGGTCGTACCCTGGACCTCCACGCCGCCATCGGCACGCCGTGCCAACTGCAGTGGGCTCCATCCGAGGGTCATGGTCCCGGACGGCTGGATCGTGTTCAGCGGCGCACCCAGTCCAGCCAAACGGCTGGCCGGAAGCACGACTTCGGCCGCACTGACCTGCCAGCGCCACCAGCTTCCGGTGATCGACACCGGACGCGACAGCGCTTCCGGATTGCGTACCTCGGCATCCACCTGCCCCAACAGCACCAACGGCGACAAGGTCCATGAAAAGCGGCCGGGCAAGAGCGGCGTGACCGGATCATTGCCGCTCGGCGCACCGCCGATGAAGGCCGAGCCATTCCAGATCGTGCCCTGCGCGTCGCCCAAAGTGATACGCCCGCCGGTCTGCGCTTCGACTGCCGGCCCCAGCCACGCAGCCGGCAGAAATACCAGTACGGTGGCGGCAATGCTGAGGGCAGCCGCCAGCAGCCAGATCAACAGGCGCCGCATGCACGCCCCCTGCCTCTGCACACGATACTCATTGGGCCTGCTCGCCGCGTTCCTGGCGCAGCGTGAAATTCGCATTCACTCGGTCCACCTCGGCGCCGGCCTCGACCTTGGCTTCGATCACGGCCAGCCGCGCACTGCGATGCATGTCCGCCATCCAGTCGACCAGCGCGGAAAAGGCCGCATCGGCAAACTGCACGCGCACGATCTCGCCATTGATGCTGATCTCCTGCGCCGTCAGTCCGCGCCGTGAGAGCGAGGCTTGCAAGCTCTCACGCGTCACTGCGGCCACCGTAGTGGCAGTACGCGCATTGCCGCTCGTTGCTTCACGCGTCAAGGAACGCACTTCGGCAGCCTGCTGCCGCAACGCCGGCAATTGTTGCTCAAGCTGCGCGCGGCCGCTGATGGCGGGATCAAGCAGCAGCAGGTAGATAAGTCCCAGCAACACCACGGCAATCGCCGCCGCCAACATCGTGCGTTCGCGCGGATTGCGCTGGTTCCAGAATGCCAAGGCCGATTGGCCCGCCTGTCCTGCTGCGAGTTTCATCGCGTCCTCCTGATCTGCCAGACGCCGTCAGCCTGCTGTTCCACTGTCAAGTTGCGGCTGGCCAGTGTCGACTCCAGCGACTCCGGATTGAAACCGCCACCGGGCTTGGCGCGCACGGTCAGCGCGCGCTCGCGGTAATCGAGCGAGGCCACCGGCGCGGCGCCCTGCCCGCCTCCCGCACGCCATGCCTCGGCCAGTGCGGCCGTCAAGGCCAGGAAATCATCCCGCGCCAGCTCGCCGCTGGCATTGCGCGCCGCTGCGGCCTTCTGGCGCGCTTGCGCCAGCGGGTCGACGATCACGGTGTCTTTGGGAAAAGCCGCACGGTAGTTCTGCAGCATCGCCGCGCGCAAACCCTCGGCTTCACGCTGCATGCGCAGCCAGTCGACGTTCAGGCCGATCAGGTTCACCAGCAGCACGGCGGCGGCCAGCGCCAGCGGCCAGCGCCAGGGCCGCCAGTCAACCTTCGGCCCGGCGCCCGTGCCGAGTCCGCCGATCAGGTCCGGGTGGGCCTGTTCCGCACCGACGATCCAGCGCGTCCAGTTGTCTTCGTAGAGCGAGATGCGCTGTTCCAGCGCGGGAATGAGATGGAGCGAGGATTGATAGTCGCGCAGCCGTGCCGGCGGCACGTGCAGCACCAGCGGCGACTGCGGCACCAGCGCGCTGAGGGTTTCGCCGACCTCGAACGCAGCCGATTCCTGGGCATCGGCGGCAATCGACACGCCCATGCCTTCCTGTGGGCCCATGCGCACGGCCAGATCGATCTCGCTGCCCACATCGCTCGCGTGCTCGGACGCTGCCGCCACCACCGCGTCCGCCTGCAGCGGCAGGCACAATTGCGCCGGCAGCGCGGCCACCTTGCGTGCGCCGAGCGTGGTCATGGTCCGCATCAGCAATTCCAGCCAGTCGCGCTGGACAACGGCCACCGTGCGCAGGCCATCGTGGATATCGCCGGCCACGATCACGCACTCGGCCGGGTCGCTCATCAACTGGTCCTCGACCAGGTGCGGCAGCGCAGCTTTCAGGCGCGTACCGGACAAGGGCGGCATCTTGATGCGCAGCAGCGTGACGTCGGAAGCCGCCAACAGCAGCACGACCTTGCGTGCACGCTTGACCAGCTCTCCCATTTCCGAAAAAGCGGCAATGCCATCGCGCTCGATCCGATTTCCTTCGGATGCGAGCGCGTAGGGGCAGTACAGCGGCGCGCCTGGCCCCAGGCTTTGGACGCTCGCGTACCCCGGCAGCCGGATGTAAAGAGTACTCAAGTAAGGCTCCTAAAATTCACGGACCCAGATCAGGGACGGCTGCTGCGTCCCCGGGCGCCGGATCAATGCGCGCATGTCCATTGCCGCCCGGCTCATGCTTACATGGCCATTGATCAGGAAATATTCGGTACTGACACTCAGATCCTGCGGATTCGCTCCAGTCGCGCCGATGTTGCGGGCGCGCTCGATGAACTCGTTGACCGACCTGAACCAAGTCGTTTCGCGCGCAGCCACCAAGGCGGCGGCGTCCGACATGGAAAGGGTGTCAATTCTCGCAGACAACACTTCCGCCGGCGCAGTATTCACATTGATCGGCGTCACTGTTCCGCTGTGGATCACGATCACGAACTCGCGCAGGGTTTCCAGCACCTCCGGAGTCAGATCGGGCACCGCCAGCAGATCGTCGACCTGTTCGACGCGCATGCGCCCGTCGCCTTGCGTGGTGTTTTGCACCCCGCCTTGGGTCCCGCCACCCGTGGTGCTGCGGCGCTGGCCGCCAGCCACCAGATCGGCGATGCCTTGGGCAAACCCCTCTTTCAGCCCGAGATTGGCCAGCAATCGGCGCATAACAGCCAGTTCACGCGGATTGATGGCGCCGTTGCTCGCGAGATTATTCAGGTTGTAGCGCGCCTGGGCATCTTCGATACTGCCCGACAGTACCGCATCGGATGCTTCCGGATTGGCGCGTGGATTGTCCACGTATTCGTCCAGCCGCGTCTCGGCCAGCGGCACCGCCCAAGGCTCGCCCAGATGATCGACCCGGCTGTTATTCTGGTTGTCAATCGTGGCGTCCGCACGCAAGATCAATTGCGTCCAGTCGAGCGCGCCACGCAAGATCCACTGCTTCTGCAACTGCAAGCGCTGGTTCTCGATCGAGCGCACCTGCACCTGCTGTTGCCAGAACAGGCTGCCGACGATGGTCACCGCCAGCGTAGTCAAAAGCAGCGCGGTGACGAT
>DATBUE010000329.1:0-3139 GCA_036516375.1 Noviherbaspirillum sp.
CTTCAGCCGCTCCGCCGAGCGCGTCAAGCTTGAGGCGAATCAGTTCGCGACCTGGACCATTGCGATCCGTCTTCTCCAATGCCAGTTGATAGGCAGCGCGGGCATCGGCCACCTTGTCCTGCGCAACGAGAATATCGCCACGACGATCGGCAGCCAGGCCGGCAAACTGTTCAGGGATTTCGCCATCCAGCACCTTCAAGGCTTGGTCGTAGGCTTTCTCATCCAGCAGCACCCCCGCCAGTCGCAAACGGGCAATGGCCTTGCTTCTCTCATCCTTGGCGTTGTCGATTACCCACTGCAACTGCTGCCTGGTGGTGTCCAGGTTGCTTGCCTCTACTGCAGAGTCAGCGGCCACCAAGGCAGCCATTGGGCCATAGGCAGTATTGCCGAAGCGCGCCACCATATCGGCGGTTACCCGCTGTACCCGCTCGCGGTCGTTTCCGGCGCGTGCCTTCTGCAGCTCGGCATAGAGCTGGGCCGCTTGGGTAGCCTGATTGCGCTGGTAGTACTTCCAGCCATTCCAGCCGGCGTAGCACGCCAAAGCCAGGATCAACACCCAGGTAACGAGATTGCCGTACTGCGCCCACCATGCCTTCAAGGTGGCAAGCTGCTCTTGTTCTTCGTGGTCGTATGCCATGTCTATTAGTTTCAGTGATGGTGGTGATGCTCCGAATCGTCGGCACCGGTCATGCAGTCCACCAAGTGGTCGACCACGTCTTCCAGTGCGACGCTCTCTTGATTCGGCTGCCCCTCGGCAGCGCGCAAATCCTTGACCGTCGCCATACCCTTGCTCATTTCGTCATCGCCCAGAATGATGGCGTAGCCCGCCCCACTCGCATCGGCGCGTTTCATTTGTGCCTTGAAGGATGTGCTTCCACCGGCGGCCACGCAGTGCAGGATCACGTCCAGTCCGGCGTCGCGCAGACGTTCTGCAAGCACGAAGGCCTGCAACTGCGCAGCGTCGCCTTGATGCACGAGATAGACGTCGCACTGATTGGGAGCGTACTGCTCGCCGCTGGCCTTCATCAATTCGAGCAGACGCTCGACGCCCATCGCGAAACCTGCTGCCGGCGTCGGCTTTCCGCCGCACATCTCGATCAGCGGATCGTAGCGGCCGCCACCGCAAACCGTACCCTGGGCGCCGAGCTGGTCGGTCACCCATTCGAAGACCGTGCGGTTGTAATAATCCATACCACGCACAAGGCGAGGATTGATCGTGAACGGCACGGCGTAATGCCGCAATATCTTCTGCACACCCTCGAAATGGGCCAGCGATTCCTCGCCCAAGTAGTCAAGCAGCTTCGGCGCCTGGTTCACCATCTCCTGCATGGCAGGGTTCTTGGTGTCGAGAATGCGCAAGGGATTGCTGTGCAAGCGGCGCCGCGCGTCTTCGTCGAGCAGGTCGGCATGCTGCTCGAAATAGGCAATCAGGTCGGCGCGATGGCGGCTGCGCTCGGCGGCATCGCCGATCGAGTTCAGCTCCAGCCGGATACCCTGCAAGCCCAGGTCATCCCACAGGCGCTGACACAACAGGATCAGCTCGGCATCGATGTCGGGACCGGCAAAGCCGAGTGCCTCGGCGCCCACTTGATGGAACTGGCGATAACGCCCGCGCTGTGGCCGTTCGTGCCGGAACATGGGGCCCACATACCAGAGACGTTTTGGTCCGTCGTAAGTCAGGTTGTGCTCGATTGCCGCGCGTACCACGCCCGCAGTGCTCTCGGGGCGCAGAGTCAGATGGTCCCCGTTCATCGTATCGACAAAGGAATACATTTCCTTTTCGACGATATCGGTAACCGCTCCCAGTCCGCGTGCGAACAGGCCGGTAGGCTCGACGATCGGGGTGCGGATCTGCTGGTAGCCGTAACTCTTCAGCACCGATTGCACGGTATTTTCGAACAGTTCCCACAGGGGGGCGTCCGCCGGCAGGACATCGTTCATCCCCTTGACGCCGGCAATTCTTTCCGTCTTCTTGTTTTCTGACATGTGTAACGCGGCTTTCAGGCCGCCTGTTTTCCGTATCGCGTTTTCACGTAATCGAGCACGATCGCCTGAAATTCTTCGGCAATGCGTTCGCCGCGCAATGTGACCTTCTTTTCCCCGTCGACGAAGACCGGCGCGGCCGGGGACTCGCCGGTTCCCGGCAGGCTGATTCCGATATGCGCGTGCTTGGATTCGCCCGGGCCGTTCACGATGCAGCCCATGACGGCAACATTCATTCCCTCGACACCCGGATAGGTTTTCTTCCATACCGGCATCTGCTCACGCAGATAAGTCTGGATCCGGTCCGCCAGCTCCTGGAACACAGTGGAGGTCGTGCGACCGCAGCCTGGGCAGGCAATGACCATGGGCGCAAACTTCCTCAACCCCATCGTCTGCAGGATTTCCTGTGCCACCACCACTTCCTTGCTGCGATCGCCGCCCGGCTCCGGTGTCAGAGAAATCCGTATCGTATCCCCCAGCCCCTCCTGGAGCAGGACAGACAGGGCCGCGGTAGATGCAACGATGCCCTTGCTCCCCATGCCCGCCTCGGTCAAACCCAGGTGCAAGGGATAGTCGCAGCGCCGCGCCAGCTCGCGATACACGGCAATCAGATCCTGCACCCCAGACACCTTGCACGACAGGACGATGCGTTCGCCCGACAAGCCCAGTTGCTCAGCGCGTTGCGCGTTCTCGACGGCGGAAGTCACAAGCGCCTCATACATCACCGCCTGCGCGCTCCACGGTTGGGAACGCTGCGCGTTCTCGTCCATGATGCGTGCCAGCAGCACCTGATCCAGGCTGCCCCAGTTCACGCCAATGCGCACCGGCTTGTCGTAGCGACAGGCCACCTCGATCATCTGGGCGAACTGCGTATCGCGCTTGGCACCTTGCCCGACATTACCGGGATTGATCCGGTATTTAGACAAAGCCTGGGCGCACTCGGGAAAATCCTGCAGCAGCTTGTGACCGTTGTAATGAAAGTCGCCAATCAAAGGGACGTCAATGCCCATGCGATCCAACTGCTCGCGAATGGCGGGCACGGCCGCGGCGGCCTCGGGCGTATTCACGGTGATTCGCACCAGTTCCGACCCCGCGCGCGCCAGCTCCTTGACCTGGATCGCCGTTCCGATCGCGTCCGCGGTATCGGTGTTGGTCA
>DATBUE010000330.1:0-2419 GCA_036516375.1 Noviherbaspirillum sp.
GAGACAGCACACCACCACCATTCATAGCCGCGTGTCCGCATGCAGACACGCCGCGTCACATCATCCGTCTCGACGAAACACCGCCAACACGACGCGTCGTTCCGCGTGGGCACGGCGTGCCCACCCTACGGGATGCGTCAACAGATTCGTTCACATAACGGCGTGCGACCGCCGGAAACGATCACCGAATCGGCAACTTCGTCGTATTTTTGACCTCTTCCATCACGGCATACGTGTGCGTTTCGCGCACGCCCTTCTGCAGCAGCGTCTTGCCGAGGAATTCGCGGTATGCTGCCATGTCTTTGACGCGCGCCTTGACCAGGTAATCGAAGCCGCCGGCCACCATGTGGCATTCGAGCACTTCCGGGATCAGCTGGACGCTCTGTTTAAAGGCGTCGAACACCTCCGGCGTGGTGCGGTCCAGCACCACTTCGATGAAGACCAGCAGCGAGACATCGAGCAGCTGGGGATTCAACTGGGCCGTGTAACCCGTGATGTAGCCGGACTCGTGCAGCTTGCGCACACGCTCGAGGCAGGCCGCCGGCGACAGGTTCACGCGCGCCGCCAGCTCGACGTTGCTGATGCGTCCGTCGTTCTGCAACTCGGCCAGAATTTTTTTCGAAATCTTGTCCAGCATGGTGTCTCTCGCTTCGCCGTAAATATTATTTGGCCGAATTCTCGCATCAAAAACTATCTATTGCTAGTACCCTTTAAAAACAGAATTAATCCAGAAGATTTCCTTCTACAATCAAACGATTGAGAGTGCCCCAAAAATCTCCAGGGCAAGGCGCATTGTCGAAGACAGTACGAACGTACGGCGAGACGATGCAACGCAGCCATGGAGGTTTTTGGGCGCTCGGAAGCACGTACCAAAACGCGCGCCGACTGCATCGCAGGACGGCGCGTTTTGCTGTGTACGCTCCCTTGATCCGACCTTTTCTTTCTACAGACCGCCATGCAGATCGCCGCCACTCCGGCCACCACCTTCGTTCCCTTCGACGCCTTCCAAGCCGAAACCAGACAGGAGCAGACGCCCCTGCGCGCCGCCATCACCGCCGCCTACCGCCGCGACGAACAGGAAGCCGTCCAGTGGCTGCTGGCCCAGGGCGCGCGCCCGAGTGCGGATGCAAAACCGCTGGCGCACCGCCTGGTCTCGAGCGTGCGCGCAAAACGTACGCGCGCCTCGGGCGTCGATGCACTGATGCACGAATTCTCGCTGTCGTCGGAAGAGGGCGTGGCCCTGATGTGCCTGGCCGAAGCGCTGTTGCGCATTCCCGACAGCGCCACCGCCGACCGCCTGATCGCCGACAAGATCAGCAAGGGAGATTGGCGCAGCCACCTGGGCGAATCGCCTTCGCTGTTCGTGAACGCCGCCACCTGGGGCCTGCTCGTCACCGGCAAGCTGGTGTCGACCACCAGCAAACGCGGCCTGGGGTCGGCGCTGACGCGCCTGATCGCCAAGGGCGGCGAGCCGCTGATCCGCAAGGGCGTCGACATGGCCATGCGCATGCTGGGCAACCAGTTCGTCACCGGCCAGACGATCGAGGAAGCCTTGCGCAACAGCCAGGCCAACGAGGCGCGCGGCTACCAGTATTCCTACGACATGCTGGGCGAAGCGGCGCTGACCGAGGCTGACGCCCAAAATTACTACGCGTCCTACGAAGCGGCGATCCACGCGATCGGCAAGGCCTCGAACGGGCGCGGTATCAAGAACGGTCCCGGCATTTCGATCAAGCTGTCGGCCCTGCATCCACGCTACAGCCGCGCTCAGTATGCCCGCGTGATGGGCGAACTGCTGCCGCGCGTGCGCAGCCTGGTGCTGCTGGCGAAAAGCTACAACATCGGCATCAACATCGATGCCGAGGAAGCGGACCGCCTGGAAATCTCGCTCGACATGCTCGAAGCCCTGGCTTTCGACGCGGAACTCGCCGGCTTCGAGGGCATTGGTCTTGTGGTGCAGGGCTACCAGAAGCGCTGCCCCTTCGTGATCGACTACGTGGTCGACCTGGCCAAGCGCAGCGGCCGCAAATTCATGGTGCGCCTGGTGAAGGGCGCCTATTGGGACGCCGAGATCAAGCGCGCGCAAGTCGACGGCATGCCGGGCTATCCGGTCTACACGCGCAAGGTGTATACCGACGTGTCCTATCTCACCTGCGCCCAGAAACTGTTGGCCGCGACCGACGTCATCTACGCCCAGTTCGCGACCCACAATGCGCATACCCTGTCGGTCATCTACACCTGGGCGAAAGAGCGTGGCGTCGACAACTACGAATTCCAGTGCCTGCATGGCATGGGCGAAACCCTGTACGTCCAGGTCGTCGGCAAGGACAACCTGAACAAGGCCTGCCGCATCTATGCGCCGGTCGGCTCGCACGAAACCCTGCTGGCCTACCTGGTGCGCCGCCTGCTGGAAAACGGC
>DATBUE010000331.1:0-5660 GCA_036516375.1 Noviherbaspirillum sp.
TCGAATCCCAGTGCATCCAGCAAGGGGGAGCCGGCCTCATTGGCCGGCGCAATCGTTGCAATCTTGCGCGCGGGTAGGGAAGCGGCGTGTCCCAATTCTTCCAGAATGTCCTGCGCTGATTCGACGAGCTTGGCGCCTTGCTTGATCAGCAAATGGCACCCCTTCGACAGCGGCGCATGGATTGAGCCCGGAATGGCAAAGACATCACGGCCTTGCTCCGCAGCCATGCGTGCGGTGATCAGGGAGCCCGAACGGGCGGCAGCCTCGACGACCAGCACGCCGCAACTCAGGCCCGAGATGATGCGATTGCGTCTCGGGAAATTGGCCGCCAGAGCAGGCGTGCCAAGCGCGTATTCGCTGACGAGGCATCCCTGCTGCGCGATCTCGTGAGCCAGAGAACGGTTGCGAGCGGGGTACACGATATCTGCACCGGTGCCAATGACCGCCACCGTTGCAGCCGGACCACGCAGTCCACCCCGGTGTGCCGCGGTGTCGACGCCGAGAGCCAGTCCCGATGCGATGCCGATGCCCGCCTGGCTCAAGGTTTCGGAGAAACGTTCCGCGTCGAGCATGCCTTGCCGGGTCGCGTTGCGGCTGCCAACTACTGCGATCGAGCGCGCGCTCAGCAACTCCAGACGCCCCTTCGCGTAAAGAATCAAGGGCGGGTCCGCGATATCGAGCAGGGCGGGCGGGTAACCGGCATCGCCTAGTGTGAGGACATGGTTCCCGGCTTCGCCTGTCCACTCCAAGGTACGGTCTATCAGTGCCAGTAGCGTGTTGGTCGGCGGGGTGAGTAGCGCACGCGCCAGCCGCTCTCCGACGAGCTCACTCAGAGCGGCGTGGTGTGCGACGAAGATGTTGTTCGGGAGTCCAAAGTGCGCGAGCAGCTTGCGCGCAGTCTGGGGGCCGACTCCCGGCGTGTGTTCCAGGCGCAGCCAGTCCCTCAGATCGGCCGCAGCTTTGCCCTCCATACCTTGATTATTCCGGAGAGCGGGCGAGGTCGCCGATCTTGACGCTGTCCGAAACCTGCATCACCAGGCCGTAGGAGATGTTGTCGAAGACGCGGAATACGAACAGCGAGCCGTACTCGTGATCAGGCAGGCGCACCATCTTCGGTTCCGGACGGCCGAACCATCCGCTGTTACGCATTTCCCCCCGATCGGCAACCACGCCGCCGAAGCGATGCAGGGTAAGTACATTGGCGCGTTCCACTCCGTGCTTGCTGCCGCGATTGATGCTTACGATCTGGTTCTGCCCCGCCTGCGACACGCCGCCATAAATCGACATGATCTGCGCCTCAACCGGCTGGGCCGGAGGATGCGGTACATAGTTCAGTAGCGGAGTGGGCGGCGTGGGCAGCAAGCGGTCGCCTACCCCCATTTCCTGCTGCAGGCTGACCACGCGCAGCACGTGCGCTTCGTCCTGGGCCTGCGCTGGCCGTTCGACCTTCGCGGTTCCCAGATAAATCGCTTCATAGGCAAGGATTTCCCCGGTCTGCGGGTCCTTCAAGGGGCCGCCGGGGCGGAACACCTGGAAATCGGAATGCCCCTGCAGGTCGCCAACCACATAGGCGATATCGCCCTTGCCCAGCAAAACGCGGTCTTCTTGAGTCGCGACAATGCGCGCCGCGCCCTGCAGTTCGTTCTCGCCGACTGCCAGCGGTTGGGAAAGGAAAGGCTCGATCGCATGGGCAGGAATGGCCGGAATGGCGTCGCGCGCCAAGCCTTCGGTACGGATCTGGGGTGACAGCTTTACAGTCGGCATACCGCGCCCATCACTGCCCGTGCCGGGCTTGTCGAGCTGCAGACGACCGGTGCTGCGGTTGAAATAGACGATCTGGCCCGGATATATCCAGTGAGGATCGTGGATCTGATTCCGGTTCATCCCCCATACCTGGGGCCAGCACCAAGGCCGTTGCAGGAAGCGGCCCGAGATGTCCCACAAGGTATCGCCCCGCACTACCGTATGCTGGTCCGGCGCATCGGCGCGGAAACTGCACCGCGCAGTTTGCGCTCCGTGTTCGCTTGCAAAAGCAGCGCCGGAGAGGGCCATCGTCAGGGCGAGAACGAGGGGGGCTGTGCTAAACTTTTTCATCGCGGATCCATTGGTTTTCCGGACCGCCGGCCGCGCAGGAACTTGTCGAAACGCGGGAAAAATCGGTGGGAAGTTCCGGGCAAATCTTGTCAATTTGAATCAAATTCTGCACATAAATCCTTGAGCTAGCAAGAGAAACACGAGCTCGCTCTTTACGCGCTGTTGCGCAAACGTTGTTGTATGTCTTTATTGCCAATTCTTCGTTATCCCGATCCGCGCCTGCATAAGGTCGCCAAACCCGTGTCCGTGTTCGACGAGCGCTTGCAGCGTCTCGTCGCCGACATGGCCGAGACCATGTACGACGCACCGGGCGTAGGCCTGGCCGCGACCCAGGTCGATGTGCACGAACAAGTGGTCGTGATCGACGTGTCGGATACGCACGACCAGTTGCAGGTCTTCATCAATCCGGAGATCGTCTGGGCCAGCGAGGAGCGCCGCGTGTATGACGAGGGCTGTCTCTCGGTCCCGGGGATTTACGACGGCGTCGAGCGACCGGCGCGCGTGAAGGTACGTGCAATGGACGCTCTCGGAAAAGCCTTCGAACTGGAGGCCGACGGGCTGCTCGCCGTATGCATCCAGCACGAGATGGATCACTTGCGCGGCAAGGTGTTCGTCGAGTACCTGTCGCCGCTCAAGCGCAACCGCATCAAGACCAAGCTGCTCAAGGAAGAGCGCGAACTCAATCGCGACCGCAAGCGACCGGTTGCCGCCGTTCGTTGAATCCGGTGTTCCGCGCCTTCAATGCGGCGCGCGCCGCTGTATCCCCATGAACATCGTTTTTGCCGGCACCCCGGAGTTTGCTGCGGCTGCCCTCAGGTCGTTACACGAGGCCGGTTTCAGAATTCCACTGGTATTCACGCAGCCGGACCGTCCCGCCGGGCGCGGCATGCAACTGCAACCGTCTCCGGTCAAGCGCTTCGCAATCGAGCATGGCATGCGCGTGGGTCAGCCCTTGTCGTTGCGCCTGGATGGCAAGCATCCGGAGCTTGCGCGGCAGGCGCATGCACTGCTGCAGGCAAGCGAGCCGGATGTGATGGTCGTCGCTGCCTACGGACTAATCCTGCCGCGCTCCGTGCTGGAAATTCCGCGCCTCGGTTGTATCAATATCCACGCCTCGCTGTTGCCGCGCTGGCGCGGTGCCGCGCCAATTCACCGCGCCATTGAAGCCGGCGATACGCAAACCGGGGTGACCATCATGCAGATGGACGAAGGTCTGGATACGGGAGCGATGCTCGCCAGTCGGAGCCTGCCGATCGCGCGAGACGAAACCACCGGTAGCCTGCATGACAAGCTCGCCGCATTGGGCGCAGAGATGATAGTCGCCGCGCTGCGCGACATCGGGCAGGCGCGGCCGATGCCGCAACCCGCCGAAGGCGTGACCTACGCAGCGAAGATTTCGAAGGACGAGGCCGCTCTCGATTTCTCGCGTCCAGCGCAAGAACTCGAGCGGTGCATACGTGCATTCAATCCCTTCCCTGGTGCGACCGCGCTCGTCAATGGCACGGTCCTGAAGTTGTGGCGCGCAGTGCCGGATGACGCAGGCGGACAGCCTGGGCGAGTCTTGGCAGCAGACGAAGCCGGTGTGCTCGTGGCATGCGGTACCGGCAGCTTGCGTATTTGCGAATTGCAGAAACCGGGCGGCAAGCGCCTGCCCGCCGGCGAATTTCTCAAGGGCTTCCCCCTGACCGGCGCCTATTTTTCATGAACCTCCATTAGGGCTACGTTGAACAAGTCTCGCGATGGCGTGCGCCTGAGTTCGGGATGGGACGCAAGGCGCACAACCGCAGCGATAGCGGTGCTATCGCGAGGATTTGCAACGCTGCGGACCGCCCGAAATCAGGATGTGCGGCGCGCAAGGACTTGATCAGCGTAGCCTTGGTTGCTGACAACTGCCAACTTCTGCCCGGCACACATCCCGTATAATCGCGAAGCGCCGATTTGATTGAACAGGTCAAACCCAGCTTGCGGGCGCCCGGGGCTTCCCGAAACAAATACAGCTAAAGCGGATGCCCCGAACCCGGTCCCGCTTTGCAGGCCGGGTTTTTTCATTCTAGGGACACCATGAAACGCGACGCCATCTCCCCGACCGAAGCGCTGCTGCGCGACTTGCTTTCCAAGCGGATTCTGATTTTGGACGGGGCGATGGGGACCATGATCCAGCGTTACCGTCTGGCGGAGGAAGATTACCGCGGCGCCCGCTTTGCGGACTTCGGTGTCGCCGGCAAGGAGTTGTTCGTCAAGGGCAACAATGAATTGCTGACCCTGACCCAGCCGCAGATCATTTCCGAGATCCACGAGCAGTACTTGGCGGCCGGTGCCGACCTGATCGAAACCAATACCTTCGGTGCCACCAGCATCGCGCAGGACGATTACCACATGGCGCATCTCGTCTATGAGATGAATGTGCAGGCGGCAAGGCTTGCGCGCGAGGCCTGTCGCAAGTATTCAACTGCCACCAAGCCGCGCTTCGTCGCTGGCGCGATCGGCCCCACCCCTAAGACTGCCTCCATTTCGCCGGACGTCAATGATCCCGGCGCGCGCAACGTCACTTTCGACCAGTTGGTCGCTGCCTATCTGGAGCAGACCCGAGCCCTGGTCGAAGGCGGCGCGGACGTGCTGCTGGTGGAAACCATCTTCGATACGCTCAACTGCAAGGCTGCGTTGTTCGCCATCGAGACCTTCTTCGACGAGTCCGGCCAGCGCCTGCCGCTGATGATTTCCGGGACGGTGACCGATGCATCCGGCCGCATTTTGTCCGGGCAGACGGTGCCGGCCTTCTGGCATTCGGTACGGCACGCCAAGCCGCTCACGGTCGGCTTGA
The DNA here is from genome assembly GCA_036516375.1 of Noviherbaspirillum sp. Taxonomy (GTDB): domain Bacteria; phylum Pseudomonadota; class Gammaproteobacteria; order Burkholderiales; family Burkholderiaceae_D; genus Noviherbaspirillum. Next base: position 4,916 of record DATBUE010000331.1, read on the forward strand.
ATTGCGCGCTCGGCGCTGCATTGATGCGGCCATATGCGGAAGAGCTGTCCAAGATTGCGGATACCTATGTCTGCATCTACCCGAACGCCGGCCTGCCCAATCCGATGTCCGACACCGGCTTTGACGAAACGCCGGATGTCACCGCTTCGCTGTTGCAGGATTTCGCCGAAAGCGGTTTCGTCAACGTCGCCGGCGGCTGCTGCGGCACCACGCCCGATCATATTCAAGCCATTGCCGAGGTGGTGGCGAAGATCAAGCCGCGCGTGCTGCCCGAGTCCGACCACCGGCTGAAGCTGTCGGGGCTGGAGCCCTTCATCATCGACGACGACTCGCTGTTCGTGAACGTGGGCGAACGCACCAACGTCACGGGGTCCAAGGCGTTTGCGCGCATGATCCTCAACGAGCAGTACGACGAAGCCTTGTCGGTGGCGCGCCAGCAGGTCGAGAACGGCGCACAGATCATCGACATCAACATGGACGAGGCGATGCTCGATTCGGTCGCCGCCATGACGCGCTTCCTGAACCTGATCGGTTCCGAGCCCGATATCGCGCGTGTACCGATCATGATCGACTCCTCGAAATGGGAAGTGATCGAGGCCGGCCTGAAGTGCGTACAGGGCAAGGCCGTGGTTAATTCGATCTCCATGAAGGAAGGCGAAGAAGCCTTCCTGCGCCACGCGGCGCTGTGCCGCCGCTACGGCGCCGCCGTGATCGTGATGGCCTTCGACGAGCAGGGCCAGGCCGA
>DATBUE010000332.1:0-7816 GCA_036516375.1 Noviherbaspirillum sp.
GCAGTGCGAGCACTGCAAGAGACGGGCAACGCAGCAGCGCGCCGGCCAAAGCCGCATACATCCACAATTTGTTTTGCGTGGGTACTTAACCGGGCAAGCGCGGCGGGTCCGCGGAGCCCGCTTCCCGCTTGCCGAAGACCCCGGCATAGGATGGGTAGAAAGAACAGTGCAAGACGACCACCAGGACCAGGAGCAGGCTCATGGCCAGCGCGCGCGCAATGAAGGCCTGGCCGAACAGGATCGCGACTACGCTGCTGGCGATCGAAGGAAGCAGGGCCAGCCCGGCCCACGCCATGCCGTACGCGAGGAAGGCTCCCATGTTGTAGCGCACGGCGAAGAAACTGTAGAACACTGCCTTGCCTACCTTCATGCCCTGCCAGGCGATCAGCGGGGCGGCAAACCAGAGGCAGAGCGTGGCCAGGCCATAAATCGCGGCTGCGCTCATGACGGTAATGCCGACATTTGAATTCTGCATTTCCTTGGCACTGACTTGGTCCGACTGGGTCAGCATCTTCCAGTAGGTGCCGTCATCCACCAGCATGGCCACGCCTGCGGCCAGCAGGGCGGCGACCAGATAGAGCACACCCAGCTTGAGCAATTCGCGGCGCATCGGCGAGCGAAATCCGGTCAGCAGCAGCGCCGGTGTCACCCTCTGACCCTGGTCGAGCTGTCTGCCTGCTTCCATGAAGGCGATTGCAAACACCGGCACCAGCAGCAGCGGCAAGATCTGGCCCAGCAGCGGTACGACGCCGAGCAGGATCATCAGCAGGGCGTAGGCGAGGAACAAGGTGGAGACTTCGGCCGGCTGGCGGCGGAACAGGCGAAAGCCTTCCCGTACCCAAAACCAGCCGGTGCGTGCAGGGAGTTTTTCCATCGTGCAGATAAGGCTGCCTTGCCCGTACGGGTTCAACCCAGCCGCGGGGCGGGATCGGTCACGCGCAGGCGCAGGATGCGTTCGAAGTGGGTCGGATCGTGCGGAGTCAGCATTTCGGCTTCGCGCGGCAGGTGGAAGTCGTACAGGCGCGAGAGCCAGAAACGCAAGGCCGCGGCCTGCAGCATCAGCGGCCAGGCATCGCGCTCTTCCGGCGTGAACGGGCGCACAGCGTGGTAGGCCGCCAGCAGCGCCTGCACGCGCGCCGGGTCGAAGGCGCCGCTTTGCAGGTGGATGCACCAATCGTTGACGGTGACGGCGACATCGAACAGCCAGGTGTCGCAGCCGGCGAAATAGAAGTCGAAGAAGCCGGTGAGTCGCTCGCCGTCGAACATCACGTTGTTGCGGAACAGGTCGGCGTGGATCGGGCCGTTGGGCAGGGCGCGGTAAGTGGCACTCGCGGAAAAGTCTTGTTGCTGCTCGATCTGGCTGCGCAGCAGGGTTTGCGCATCGGCGCTCAGGAAAGGCAGCACCTGCGGCGCAGTCGCGCACCACCAATCCAGGCCGCGCAGATTGGGCTGGCGAATGCCGAAGTCGACCGCCGCCAAATGCATGCGCGCCAGCATGGCGCCGACGGCGGAGCAATGCACCGGGTGCGGATCCAGTTGTGAGGTGCCTTCGAGCTTGCTCACGATCGAGGCGGGCTTGCCCTGTAGTTCGTGCAGGATGCGACCCGCATTGTTGGCAACCGGATCCGGCACCAGCACGCCGCGCTGGGCCAGATGGCGCATCAATTCCAGGTAGAAGGGCAGTTGTTCGAAGCCGAGGTTTTCGAAAATCGTCAGGACGTATTCGCCCTTTTCCGTGCTGAGGAAGAAGTTCGTGTTCTCGATACCGGAAGCGATGCCGCGCAGGGCCAGCGCTTTGCCCAGGGGGAATTGCGTCATCCAGCCGGAGAGGTCATCCAGCGTGACCGGAGTGAAGACTGCCATGCGGTTTCAGTTCAATTGGAAGAGGGCGGGGGCGGCACCGGCGCGGCCTCGATTTGCGGCGCTTGCCCGCGCGGAGGATCGAAGGAGAACACGTTCCACTGCACGGTGCGTCCGGAATCGCGCCCGGCGGCGCTGGTCGGGGTCTGCGGGCGCATCGTGTAGGTGCTGTTGCCGCTGTGGACAGTGATTTCGGTTACGCGTCCGCCTGGCAACCGGGTTTCGGTCGCGCCGATGGCATCGGTATTCGGTTCAGCGCTATGTGTCTTGGCAGGAGGCGTGCCCTCGATACGTTCCAGCGGTTGCAGGGCTTCGCTGCTCGGCGCCACTGCTTGCGCGCCTGCCGTGCTGGTCATTCCCGCCGCACAAGCAAGTACGAGCAGGCGGAGGTGTTCGGGGCGCATCATGATCAGGGCAGGGCGGGCCGGAGGAAAGGCGGCATTTTAGCAAGTTACAGGTAGGAGCTGGACTTGTTTCCGGGGTCGGTCGGCTTCTCGTCTTCGTACTCTTCGTAGAAAGCAAAAATCGTGTCCACCACATGCGCCGGCTCATCGATCAAATGGACCAGATTCATGTCTTCCGGGGCAATCAGGCCATTGCCGACCAATTGTTCGCGGAACCAGTCGAGCAGGCCGCGCCAGAAGCTGGTGCCGACCAGGATCACCGGGATGCGCCGCGTGGTGCGGGTCTGGATCAGGGTCAGCACTTCCATCATTTCATCCAGCGTTCCGAAGCCGCCGGGCATCACGACGTAGGCATCGGCGTACTTGACGAAGGCGACCTTGCGCGCGAAGAAATGACGGAAGCTGATGGAAATGTTTTGCCAGGGATTGCCCTTCTGCTCGTGCGGCAATTCGATGTTCAGGCCGATCGACGATGAGGCACCTTCGAACGCCCCCTTGTTTGCCGCTTCCATGAGGCCGGGGCCGCCGCCGGAGATCACGGCCAGTCCAGCATCGGACAGGCGGCGCGAGATATCCAGGCACAGCGCGTAGTAGGGATGGTCGGGCTTGATGCGGGCCGAGCCGAAGATCGAAACCGCCGGACGCACCTCGGAGAGGCGTTCGGTCGACTCGATAAACTCTGCCATAATCGTCAGCATATGCCACGACTCGCGTGCCTTCTTCGCCGTGGCTTTCTCTATATCCGCCACCTGCCGCAAACGCGGCACGATCTTTCCTCTTAACGACATATGAATAACACCCTGCTGTTGGTTGACGGCTCCAGCTATCTGTATCGCGCCTTCCATGCAATGCCGGACCTGCGCAGTCCAGAAGGCGAACCGACCGGGGCAATCTACGGAATGATCAACATGCTGCGCCGGCTGCGCGCCGACTACGGGGCAGCATACATGGCCTGCGTTTTTGACGCAAAAGGGAAGACCTTTCGCGACGACATCTATCCCGAATACAAGGGGCATCGCCCGCCGATGCCCGAAGATCTGGCGCGCCAGATCGAGCCGATCCATGAAGTCGTGCGCATGCTCGGCTGGCCGATCCTGATGGTCGAGGGCATCGAAGCCGATGACGTAATCGGCACGCTGGCGGCGAAGGCCGTCGAAGGTGGCATGCAGGCGGTGATCTCGACCGGCGACAAGGATATGGCACAACTGGTCAACGAGCATGTCACGCTGATCAACACGATGACCAACGAGAAGCTCGACAGTGCCGCCGTGCTGGCCAAGTTCGGCGTGCCGCCGGAGCGCATCGTCGATTACCTGACTTTGGTCGGCGATGCCGTGGATAACGTGCCAGGCGTGGACAAGGTGGGGCCGAAGACCGCGGTGAAGTGGATCACGCAATACGGTTCGCTGGACCAGATCGTGGCGCAGGCCGCGAGCGTGGGCGGCGCCGTCGGCGAGAACCTGCGGCGCGCGCTGGACTGGCTACCCACCGCACGCAAGCTCATCACCATCAAAACCGATTGCGATCTGGTTGCGCACATGGTGTCGATCAAGGATTCGTTGGTAGCGAGGCCGGTCGATGACGATGCGCTGGCCGACTTTTACCGTCGCTATGGTTTCAAGACCTGGTTGCGCGAATTGACCGGCGAGATCGCGCAGCCGCGTGCGCAGGCGCAGGCACAACCGGAGGGGGCACCGCAAGCCAGCCTGTTCCAGGCGCCCGAGAAGAAAGAGTACGAAACGGTCCTCACCGAGGAGCAGTTGGACCGGTGGATTGCGACGATACAGACCGCATCGTTAGTGGCCTTCGATACTGAAACCACCTCGCTTGATCCAATGCAGGCGCAACTCGTCGGCCTGTCGCTGTGCTGCGAGCCGGGTGTTGCGGCCTATATCCCGGTTGCCCACAACTATCCGGACGCGCCGCAACAGCTTGCGCGCGACTTCGTGCTCGGCAAGCTCAAGCCCTGGCTCGAAGATGCGAGCCACGCCAAGCTCGGCCAGAACCTCAAGTACGACAGCCACGTGCTGGCCAATCACGGCATCACCCTGCGCGGCGTCGCGCACGACACCCTGCTGCAATCCTATGTCTTCGAGTCGCACAAGAGTCACGACATGGACAGCCTGGCGCTGCGCCATCTCGGTCGCAAGACCGTGACTTACGAAGAGGTATGCGGCAAGGGCGCGAGCCAGATCTGTTTCGATGCGGTGCCGCTGGAGCGTGCTACCGAATACGCAGCGGAGGATGCCGACATCACGCTGCAACTGCATCATGCGATGTTGCCGCAGGTCGAAGCCGATGTGGGCATGAAGACCATCTACGAGCGCATCGAAGTGCCGACTTTGGTGGTGCTGCAGAAAATAGAGCGCAATGGCGTGCTGATCGATGCCGAAAAGCTGGCGCGCCAGTCGCACGAACTGGGCATGCGCATGCTGGAGATGGAACAGCAGGCTTACGAACTCGCTGGCCAGCCCTTCAACCTGAATTCGCCGAAGCAGCTTGGTGAAATTTTTTTCACCAAGCTGCAACTGCCGGTCGTGAAGAAGACGCCGTCCGGCACGCCGTCGACCGACGAGGAAGTGTTGCAGAAACTGGCCGAGGACTATCCGCTGCCGAAGATTCTGCTCGACTATCGCAGCCTGACAAAGCTGAAGTCGACTTATACCGACAAGCTGCCGAAGATGGTGAACCCCCAGACCGGGCGCGTGCACACCAATTACGCGCAAGCGGTGGCGGTGACGGGACGGCTGTCTTCGAACGATCCGAACCTGCAGAACATCCCGGTGCGCACCGCCGAGGGACGACGGATTCGCGAGGCGTTCGTCGCCCCCCCGGGTAGCGTGATCGTCTCAGCCGACTATTCGCAGATCGAGTTGCGCATCATGGCGCACATCTCGGGCGACGAGAATTTGTTGCGTGCCTTCGCCGCGGGTGAGGACATCCACCGCGCAACGGCTGCCGAAATCTTTTCGGTTGCGCCGGCCGAAGTCAGCAGCGAGCAGCGCCGCTACGCGAAGGTCATCAACTTCGGTTTGATCTACGGCATGAGTGCCTTCGGGCTGGCGAGTACCCTCGGCATCGAGCGCGGCGCGGCGCAAATGTATATCGACCGTTACTTCCAGCGTTATCCGGGCGTGGCGCAATACATGGCCGATACCCGCACGCAAGCCAAGGCGCGCGGCTTCGTGCAGACGGTGCTGGGGCGCAGGTTATGGCTGCCCGAGATCAATTCGCCGAACGGCCCGCGTCGCCAAGCGGCCGAGCGTGCGGCGATCAACGCCCCGATGCAAGGCACCGCCGCGGACTTGATCAAGCTGTCGATGATCGCCGTGCAGGATTGGCTCGAAGCCGAGGGCATGGCATCGAAGATGGTGATGCAGGTTCACGACGAACTGGTGCTGGAAGTACCCGAAGCCGAGCTGCCGCGCATTCGCGATCATCTGCCGGCCCTGATGCAGGGAGTGGCCAGCTTGAAGGTGCCGCTGATTGCCGAGGTGGGCGTGGGTGGCAATTGGGAAGAGGCGCATTGATCTTCCCGCTTTCGGTTCTTCGACATGCAGTTTGATCTTCAAGCGATGACGAGTGGAGGAAAACAGATGCAGGATTTGAAGGAAGATTTCGACAGCCTGGTTGGCAAGACTTCGCTGTCCGGCGAAGTTGAACGCCGTGATTTCCTCAAGGTGGCGCTGGGTACGGGTTTCGCCGCCGCGGTTGCCCCGGCGCTGGGACAGGCCGTGATCAAGACCGACAGCGCCGGCTTGAAGACCGGCACCTTCGAGCTCGCGGTCAATGGTCAGCAGGTGCCGGTGTACCTGGCACAGCCCGAGGGCAAGAAGAACTTGCCGGTGATCCTGGTGATTTCGGAGATCTTCGGTGTGCACGAGCATATCGCCGATGTGGCGCGCCGCTTCGCCAAGCTCGGTTACCTGGCGCTTGCGCCCGACCTGTTCGTGCGCCAGGGCGACCCCGCCAAGTACACCAACATTTCCGAGCTGCAGAAGGACATCATTTCCAAGGTGCCGGATGCGCAGGTGATGACCGACCTGGATGCCTGCGTGGAGTGGGCCACGAAGAACGGCGGCGATACCAGCCGCCTCGGCATCACCGGGTTCTGCTGGGGCGGGCGCATTACTTGGCTGTATGCCGCGCACAACCCCAAGCTCAAGGCCGGCGTGGCCTGGTACGGACGTCTCGTGGGGCAGGAGAGTGCATTGACGCCGCGTCATCCGGTCGACATCGCCGCGGAGTTGACCGTGCCCGTGCTGGGTTTGTACGGCGCGAAGGATACGGGCATTCCGCTGGATTCGGTCGAGAAGATGAAGGCGGGGCTGGCCAGGGGCAAGAGCCACTCGGAGTTCGTGGTCTACCAAAACTCGGGGCACGCTTTCCATGCGGACTACCGGCCGAGTTATGTGGAGGACGATGCGAAGGATGGCTGGCGGCGTTGCGTCACCTGGTTCAAGAAGCACGGGGTGGCGTGAAGCTGGTACGCACGAGGGCGGGCTTGCCCCGCGCGCGCTCATGAACACTTGATCACGATGCCGCAATGAGGCCAGGGAAAACGGGAGCGGGTCTCCCGCTTTCCTTTGGAACTGCTTGCTTCGGCAGTGGGATGGTTCGACCTGCCGCATCCTTGTCCGCGCTACGTTTGCCGACGCATCATCGCCTGTGGTTTAATTGCAACCCTGTTGCGCCCCGCCGAGGCAAAAAAAATCGACCCCGCTCTCTTCTACATTCTGCTGGCAACCACATTGGCCGGCGTGCTGAGCATTTCTGCTGCCGCAATCTTTTCGTTCTCGCTGCTGGGGCGCATGGTGGAGAGCATGGTCAGCCTGTCGGTCGGCATCCTGCTGTCGGTGTCGCTGCTGCATGCCTTGCCCGAAGCCTTCGAATCCGGGCACGATCCGCGCATCCTGTTTGCAGTATTGCTAGGCGGGTTGCTCGCATTCTTCCTGCTCGAAAAGATGGCGATCCTGCGCCATTCGCACCACTACGAGGGAGATGGCCACGGCCACGCGCACGGGCATGATGCGCATGAGGCCGGCAAGGCCGGCTGGCTGATCCTGGTCGGCGACGGCTTGCACAACTTCACCGATGGCGTGCTGATCGCCGCCGCCTTCCTGACCGATCCCGGTCTCGGTCTGATCACTGCCGTGGCCATTGCCGCGCATGAAATCCCGCAGGAAATCGGCGACTTCATCGTGCTGCTCAATGCCGGCTTCAGCCGCACCCGTGCCTATGTCTACAACCTGATATCGAGCCTGCTGGCCGTGCTCGGCGGTGTGCTCGGCTACTTTGCGCTCGACAGTGCGGCGAACTGGATTCCGCTCGCGCTGGTGTTTGCCTCATCGGGCTTCATCTACATCGCCGTCAGCGATCTGATGCCGCAGATGCAGCGCCGCGCGACGGTGCGCGAGACCGTACCGCAGGTGGCGCTGATCGCGCTTGGTGTGGCTGTGGTCCTGCTGCTGACCAGCCACGCTCGCCCTCATTGATCGCCGGTCGCAACCGGCCGTGCCGGATCGGCGCACCATTCGCTCCAGGAACCGGGG
>DATBUE010000333.1:0-1757 GCA_036516375.1 Noviherbaspirillum sp.
CTGAAGCACCTGAACCGCGAACAGCAACTCACCATCCTGTTCGTCGAACACCACATGGCGCTGGTGATGGAAACCTGCGAGCGCATCGTGGTGCTGGTGCAGGGGCAGAAGATCGCCGAAGGCAAGCCGGCGGAAATCCGCAGCAACCCCGCCGTCATCGAAGCCTATCTGGGAGCGCCCGAGCATGCCCACTCTTGAAGCAAGAAACATCGTGGTCCGCTACGGGCCATTGGAAGCGGTGCGCAATGTCTCGTTCGACGTGCGCCCTGGTCAGGTGGTGGCGCTGGTCGGCTCCAACGGCGCCGGCAAGAGCACGACGCTGAAGGCATTGATGGGCTTGAAGGAATTGTCCGGCGGTTCGCTCACGCTGGATGGCGAGCGCATCGACGGCAGCAGCACTGCGAAGCGCGTGGCGCGCGGGATTGCGTTGTCGCCGGAAGGGCGGCGCTTGTTTCCGCGCATGTCGGTGCTGGAAAACCTGCTGGTCGGGGCGCACACCGTGCACTCGCGCGCTGCACGCAACCAGGGACTGGAGCAGGTGTATGCACTGTTTCCGCGCGTGGCCGAGCGGCGCAGGCAGATTGCCGGCTCGCTCTCCGGTGGTGAGCAGCAGATGGTGGCGATTGGACGCGCATTGATGGCGCATCCGCAGATCCTGATGCTGGATGAACCGTCGCTGGGGATTGCACCGAAGATCATTGGTGAGATTGCGGAAGCGATCCAGCGCTTGAACAGGGACACGGGGATTTCCGTGGTGCTGGTCGAGCAGAACGCGCGGCTGGCCTTGCAACTGGCGCATCAGGCTTATGTGTTCGAACAGGGTGCGATTACGCGGTCTGGGAGCGGGGCGGAGATGCTCGCGGATCCGTTTGTGCAGAAGGCGTTTTTGGGGATTTGAGGGGGTGTGTGGCGCTGCTGCGAAGGCTTGGTCCCATTCTGATGTCTGTGGTGATGCAAACGCAGGAGCTGGATTCCCGCCTGCGCGGGAATGACAGGTAAGGGGCTAGTCCTGACCTGAACGGCTCGGAACAAAACTACGTGTCGTTCCCGCGCAGGCGGGAACCCAGCTCCGAAGCCAGCAGTAAGCCTACCTACGAATCGAAGACTGCACAGTTCCTCCCCCTGAAAAGAGGAAGAAACTCCCCAGCGCAACCCAAGCCCCAAACCGCCTCGAATAACTTTTTGAAAATTCAATTTCAGCTTAAGGAGTAGTGAATGAAATCCCCCCAAACCATCGGCTTCATCGGCGTCGGCGTCATGGGCGAGCCGATCTGCCGTCACCTCGCGCAGAAGAGCGGCGTACGCGTGCTGGTGAATGACCGCAGCGAAGAACCGTTGCAACGCCTGGCCGCCTTCGGCGCGCAAGCGGTTTCACGCGAGCAGATCGCGCAGCAAGCCGACGTCATCTTCATGTCGCTGCCCTCCGGCGAAGTGGTCGAGCAAGTGGTCCTCGGCGAAGGCGGCTTGCTGCAGAGCGGGCACGGCGGGCAGATCATCGTCGACCTCTCCACCTCGGCCGTGTCGATCACGCGCCGCATCGCCGCTGCCTTGGCCGAAGCCGGCATGCCGTTTGCCGACGCTCCGGTCATGCGCACCCGCGCCGCCGCCGAAGCCGGCACGCTGGCGGTTCCGGTCGGTGCCGACGATGAAATCTTCGCGCTGATCCAGCCTTACATCGCGATGTTCGCCGCTGACGTCGTGCACGCAGGCGGCATCGGTGCCGGCCAGGTCGTGAAGATCCTCAACAACATGGTCCT